>CAIWWN010000158.1 GCA_903916355.1 uncultured Burkholderiales bacterium
ATCCACCGTCGCCCAAACAGCCTTGCAGTCCCTGATCCACAGTCACTGACCGAGAAGAATCAAGAAACAGACGAAGAAACATCCGAGCACCTATTGACAGGTCAATCCATATCAGGAGCCTGCCTGCAGGCGATGAGCGCACACCAATAAGCATCGCCAGCAGGCTGGCTCCTACAAAAAAGAAATAAACAAGCATGAACACCGTTCTCATCCTCGGCGCCTCGCGCGGCATTGGCCTGGCGCTGGCGCGCCAGTACCTGGATGACGGCTGGCGCGTGATCGCTACCGCCAGGAGCGACGAAGGTCTGGCGCGCCTCAAAGCCTTGGGCGCAGAAACCTTGCGCCTGGATGTGGCCCAGCCTGCCAGTAACAGCGGACTGGCATGGCAGCTGGACGGAGAAAAAATCGACCTGGCCATTTATGTGGCGGGTGCCATAGACCGCAACAACGCCAGTGCCCCACCCACCCTCGACAGTTTTGATACGGTGATGCACACCAATGTGATGGGGGCGATGCAAGTCCTTCCCCAGATCGTACCCATGGTGCAAGAAACGAAAGGCGTGATCGCTTGCATCAGTTCAGTGATGGGCAGTCTGCAAGACACCACCAGTGGCAATGCGGCGTTGTACCGCGTGAGCAAGGTGGCGCTGAACATGGTGGTGCGTTGCACGCAAGCCGAGCATCCGCTCATTACGGTGTTGGCCATCCATCCCGGCTGGGTTCAGACCGAGATGGGTGGAGCTCAAGCACCGCTCACGCCCGAGCAAAGCGCCACCAGTCTGCGCCAGACGCTCGAACGCATCCGCACGCAACCACGCCCAGAAGACCGGGGCGCATTTTTGAACCACGACGGCACGCCGCTGCCGTGGTGAATAGATAAAGAAAGAGACCCATGCTGCTGACCCCCGACCAGGAAATGATCCGCGAAGCCGTACGTGACTTTGCGCAGCGAGAACTGTGGCCGCATGCTGCAGCGTGGGACAAGCAACACCACTTTCCGAAAGACGTGCACAAGGGCCTGGCCGAGCTGGGTGCGTATGGCATTTGCGTGCCCGAAGAGCTGGGCGGCGCGGGTCTCGACTACGTCACGCTGGCGCTGGTGCTGGAAGAAATTGCCGCGGGTGACGGCGGCACCAGCACCGTGATCAGCGTGACCAACTGCCCGGTGAATGCCATCTTGATGATGTACGGCAACGCCGCGCAAAAAGAGCAGTGGCTGCGCCCTCTGGCCCAAGGGCAAATGCTCGGCGCGTTCTGCCTGACCGAGCCGCATGTGGGCTCGGACGCCTCGGCCCTCAGGACAACCGCAGTAAAAGAGGGCGACCACTACGTGATCAACGGCGTCAAGCAATTCATCACCAGCGGCCAAAACGGCGACGTGGCCATCGTCATCGCTGTGACCGACAAGGGCGCAGGCAAGAAGGGCATGAGCGCTTTCTTGGTGCCCACCAGCGCCCCCGGCTACGTGGTGGCCAGGCTCGAAGACAAGCTGGGTCAACACAGCAGCGACACCGCGCAAATCAACTTCGACAACTGCCGCATCCCGGCCGAAAATCGGATTGGCCAGGAAGGCGAGGGCTACAAGATCGCCTTGTCGTCCCTTGAGGGCGGTCGCATCGGCATTGCCGCGCAAAGCCTGGGCATGGCGCGCAGCGCATTCGATGTGGCCGTTGACTATGCCAAGCAGCGCGAAAGCTTTGGCACGCCCATCTTCAACCACCAGGCCGTGGGTTTTCGCTTGGCCGATTGCGCCACACAACTCGAAGCCGCACGCCAACTGATCTGGCACGCCGCCAGCCTGCGCGATGCCGGTCGCCCCTGCCTGAAAGAAGCCGCCATGGCCAAGCTGTTTGCCAGCGAAATGGCTGAGCAGGTGTGTTCTGTTGCTATTCAAACATTGGGCGGTTACGGCTATGTGAGCGACTTTCCGGTCGAGCGCATTTACCGCGACGTGCGCGTGTGCCAGATCTACGAAGGTACCAGCGACGTGCAAAAAATCATCATCCAGCGAGCGCTGTAACCCATTACCGACAGCAACATGTAGGAGCCAGCCTGCTGGCGATGTTTTGATTGCGCCCTTGCGCGAAACCATTCAATCGCCAGCAGGCTGGCGCCTACAAAGCCAATACCCCATCAATCCATACCCCCTTGTTCTATGTCGCTATGAATCTGACGCCTTGCCCCTGCGGCAGAACAAACACCAAGCCTAAAGGCGAAGTGCTGACTTTCGATGCTTGCTGCGGCCCTTACCACGCCGGGCTTGCTGCGCCAGACGCCGAATGCCTGATGCGCTCGCGCTACAGCGCCTTTGTGCGAGGCAATGCGCCTTACCTGCTGGCCACTTGGCACGCCAGCCAACGCCCCGCCACGCTGGCGCTTGACACTGCGGCCCGATGGCTGGGACTGGAGATCAAGCAACACCGCGTCACAGGGACTGACACCGCCGAGGTGGAGTTTGTCGCGCGCTTTCGCCGCAGTGGCAAAGCCGTTCGGCAGCATGAACGCAGCCGCTTTGTACGCGAAGACGGACGCTGGCTTTACGTCGACGGCGACGCGCTTTAAGTTCAGACGAACCCCGTATCATTCCCGCATGAACTTTGAAGCGATTTTGTTTGACTGCGACGGCGTGCTGGTCGACAGCGAGTCCCTCACCTGCGGCGTGTTGCGTGACATGTTTGAAGAGCAGGGCTGGCACATGAGCCTGGCCGAGTGCATGCAACGCTTTGTCGGCCACACGGTCAAAAGCCAGCGCGACACCATTGAAGCGAATACCGGGCAGCCCCTCACCGACGCCTGGCTGCAAGAATTTTTTGAGCGACGCAATGTGCGTTTGCGAGCCAGCATCACCGCCATCGACGGCGTGCATGAGGCCGTGGCGCACTTGCATGCGCACTGCCATGGCCGCATCGCGGTGGCCTCGGGCGCAGACCGTTTCAAGGTCGAAATGATGCTCAAGCAAGTGGGCTTGCATGAATTTTTTGACGGGCGTATTTTCAGTGGCCATGAGATGCCGCGCAGCAAACCGCACCCGGATGTGTACCTGGCCGCCGCCGCCCATTTGCAGATCGACCCAGCGCGTTGCCTGGTGATCGAAGACACCACCGTGGGCATCACCGCCGGTGTGGCCGCCGGTGCCACGGTCTGGGCCTATGCCGCGCCACCTGCGGCGCATGAACCGCTGGTGCAAGCGGGCGCGCAGCGGGTGTTCACCGGCATGCACGAGTTGCGCTTGGTCTGAGGTTTCCCTGAGTCGACCGAGGCGCTGAATGTACATCCCGCTCCCCGCAAGGCGCTGGGCTGTTTGTGCAAAAAGACCTTGTGCCTGTCGCCCACATTGCTGACTTTCAGTTCGGCGTTTCGGTGAAGGCCGACAGCCCGATTCGAGGCATTGCCGACTTGGTGCCTGTGGTCAAAAAGTCCCCTCAAATTGGCTCATTTGGCTCACCCGCACCCGGCAGCTTGCCGCATTTCTTTGGCGTCATGATTGGACAAAAAACCGGACTCGACCTGACCCATGTGCCTTACAACGGTGGCGCGCAGTTGATGACCGCGCTCATTGGCGATCAAGTCACTTTGGGCATCGACACCTTGGTGGACCAAGGTGAGATGCATCGCGCCAGCAAAAGCCGCATCTTGGCCACGTCGGGCGCTAACCGCAATGCCTTGTTTCCGGAGGTCCCGACGCTGCGTGAATCAACCTGTTGAACGCCGCAGTCAACCGCGCACTGAAGAATCCCGCGCTCAAAGATCGCTTGACCAAAATGGGCCTTGAAGTGGGCGGCGGCAGTCCAGAAGACCTGGAAAACCTCATCAGCGCTGAGATGTTGCGATGGGCCCCTGTGGTCAAGGCCTCAGGCTTTACAGCGGACTGTGACACGGTCAAACGGCCAAGTGGGTTTGACACCCGCTTGGCCGGAAAGAGTGGCTCCAACTGCCCCGGGGCGGGCCTTACTCAAATGGCCGACGCCTTGATCGAACCCCAAACCGCTTCAATGCCCATGCCTATAGACAGCAAGTTGGCATCTGAGCTCAAGGGGCCATCAATTTGCATGCCCACAGGCATGCCATCAGCGGTCAGCCCAGCAGGAATGGACACACTGGGGATGCCGGCGTTGGTGCAGGGGTCGGTGTTGCGAATGCACGTCCCAAACGTGTCCTTGCCCGTGAGCAGCACGCCGCCAACGGTAAAGCTCAATGTGCTTGAACCATTGACTGGGTCGATCTTGGGTGCCGCCAAAATCGTGGTCGGGAACATCACCGCCTCAACCCCTTGCGCGGCAAAGTAATCTTTGTAGAGTTTTTGCAGCTGTGCTCGCCCACCTGTTACGGGGATCATGGCCGTGGCATAAGCACCGCCAAACACATCGCCCGCAATCGCGCCAAAAGCACCGACAACGTCAGGACTGGCCAACCCGGCCTGCACTTGAGCAACGGTGCTCACGGGTGCTTTATTGGCGCTCAAGTACGCCGGAATGGCGGCCACGGGTTCATGCAATGCAATCGGGAAAGACATCGAGTCGTTCAAGGTCATGATGCCCGTCAGGTCGGCATCGACAAACACCACACCTGCATCTGCCAATTTTTGTTTGGCGGCCGTGGCCACGGTTTTGACACTGTCCTCCAGGCCCGTCCAAAAACTGGCAGGAATACCGATCTTCACGCCCTTGAGTGTTTTGGCTGTGGGTGCTGTAGTGTCTGACATCACGGCATCGAGCAGCGCCAAATCGGCCACGGTACGGGCCATCGGGCCCAGCGTGTCGCGCGTGGTGCTGATCGGTAGCGCGTCATTCACGCCGTCGGGGTAACGTCGCCCTTTGCCCACGCCATCGCCTACAGAAGGACGAAAGCCCGCAACGCCACAGAACGCAGCGGGAATACGGGTTGAGCCACCGGTGTCCGTACCCAAACCGGCAGGTGCAAAGCGAGTTGCCAAAGCCACCGCCGTGCCGCCAGAAGAGCCCCCTGGTATGCGGCTGACGTCGTAGGGATTTTTGCACGGGCGCGTGGCCGCTTTCGAAATGGGGTCGATGCCCAGCGTGAAGTTGGTGCTGGTGATGCCAAAAGCCCACTCGTGCAAATTGGATTTACCTAAAACGATAGCCCCAGCATCAATCAATTTCTGCAGCGAAGGTGCGTTGGTCGTGGGTTGGAAATTGCGCAAGGAATAAGTGCCGCCCGTGGTCTTCATGCCCTTGGTGTTGATGTTGTCTTTGACGACGATGGGCAAACCAGCCAAAGCCCCCAAGGCTTTGCCGGCAGCCCGGTCGGCATCGAACTGTTTCGCTGCGGCCAGGGCGCCGACTTCATCAATCGTGATCATGGCGTTCAAGTCTGATACCGCTTTGGCGCGGGCGATCAAGGTGGTCACATAGGTGGTCGCGCTCAGTCTGCCGGACTTGAGCGCCGCAACGGCTTGAGTGGCAGTCAAAGCCAATTGCTCGTCTGCAGAAAGAGCCGCAAGGGCATCGCCCCCGCAAGCCACCAAGGCGGTGCCGCCGATAAGGGTGGACGCAGAAACGACGCTAGTGGTTTTGAAAAAATTTCGACGCGATGGAGAGTGCTGCATGGTTTGGCTCCTGAATGTTATGGCGCACAAGGCTTTGTGCACGTTTCATCCTAAGCAGACATAACATCAGTCGGTATCCTTCAAACAGGGGAGGTGGTGCCCCATCAATTCAAAATTTTATGGGCCAAACCCGCACGGTTAGTGGCGCCGGTTTTTCTGAATGCATGCTCTAAATGCGTTCGCACCGTGGTGGCTGAAATATTCAAGCGGCGCGCAATTTCTTTGTCAGATAAACCTTGCGCCACCAATTGAGCGGCTTGCTGTTACCTGGGACTGAGTTTGGTGATGAGGGATGGTGTCGCCTTGCTCATGCCGCTGTGATTTCTCGCTCTGGCCAATGCGCTGATGAAGGCCGGCTGGATCATGTCGAGTATTCGCAAATCATCCTCAGAGAAATTCTCTCTTCTATGGTCGCGCCAGATGCGCATGTCGCCCAAGTTGTTTCCTTGGTGCCAGGCGTACAAATTCACGCCCCAGTAAAGTCCATCTTTGAACAAGAAATCATGGAAGAACTCGGTTTTTCGCAACTCTTCATGCTTCAGCACATCCGTGGCCCTGACGGCCACTTCATAGCGTTTCATCAAAGGGGTGATCGGATCGTTGAATTGAAAATAGTTGAGGTATTGGCTGATGTTGCTCGGGTCCATATTGATCTGGACCGATTGGCCAAAGGCGTCGTTTTCGGGTTGCCAGACAAAGCTGGCGTAAAACTGCGCTTGCAGCAACTGCATGACCAGATCACCCACGATCTCGCGGATCTCCTGTTCGTTATGCGATTCAGCAAAGGCCTGCATGATTTTGGCCATCAAGCCCATTTGTTTGCCAGTCAAGTACATGCAGGGACTCCTTGCTTGCTGGGGTTCACAATTAGGCGCATGGGGGGATTACATCCTTGAAGGATGCTGACACCTATAGATTCGGCCCATTGAAGTCTTGAATTCCTGGTGACTGCCCCCATGTTTAGATCATGGAAAAAGAAGACGCAAGATACCAAACACTTGAGCAACTGCACGAGCGGCGCAAGCAAGTCATTCGGTTG
>CAIWWN010000159.1 GCA_903916355.1 uncultured Burkholderiales bacterium
AAATTTGACAGAGACGTGCTCGACAGCGGCAAATCAGTTTGCAACAACACCGCCGCCAGCACGTGCGCAACGACTTGGCCGCCATTGCGGGCCAACACGGGTGACACCGCGACAGGTGAATACACCATCATCACCAGAGACGATGGCAGTTTGCAATGGGCCGCCAGTGGCAAGCCGCTGTATTACTACTTCTCAGACACCAAAGTGGGCGACCAATTGGGTGAAAACGTGGGCACTGTTTGGCACGTAGCCACAACGGCCACGACCGGTGCCAGTGTGGTGAACACTGTCTTGATTGGCAGCGGCAAGAGCGCCAAACCCAGTTTCACTCTGTATAAATTTGACCGAGACGTGGCCGACAGTGGTGCTTCCGCTTGCATCAGTTCCGGTTGTATCGCGACATGGCCTCCCCTGCAGGCCACAGCGACAGACAAAGCCAATGGTGTGTACACCATCATCACCCGCCCTGATGGCAGTTTGCAATGGGCCGCCAACGGTAAGCCGCTGTATTTTTACACCCCGGATGTGAAAATCGGCGATCAACTGGGCGATAACGTCGGCACCGTTTGGCACGTTGCCAAAAAGATGTAAGTTTCCAACTCAATCAACCACAGAACGCCCCGCCCTGTGCCATTGGCAAGGGCGGGTTTTTTAAATGCGGCCTCCATTTTGGAACCGACTCCGGCGCCATTTCTGATGAGTGCCACAGACGTCCTTTCACCATGAACTCACTGACCACTCAAGCCTCACACCCCGGGCTGCCTCCCGGCCCACCCGCCCACCTTTGGGGTTTGAACCACTTGCGCAGCATGAAAGCTGACTATCTGGGGTTTGTGTCCGATCTACAGCAGGCGCATCCAGATATCGCCCATGTTCAGGTGCTCAACGAGCACATCACGCATGTGTTCAACCCGGACTGGGTGCGCGAAATTCTGGTGGACCAAGCCGCGCATTTGATCCGCTGGGAGCGTGCGACCGAGGTTTTCAGCATCGCCATGGGCCAAAGCGTGTTGGTCACCGAAGGCGCGCAGTGGCAACGCCAGCGCCGCATGCTGCAACCCGGCTTCACGCCCAAGCGCGTGGCGGGTTACGCCGATCTGATGGTCTCGGCCGCCCAGTATGCACTGGACGCCTTGACCGCGCAAGGCGCTGGCCAAAGCGTCAACATGGACGAGTTGATGACGGACATGACCTTGGACGTGATTTTGAAAGCCCTTTTTGGCGCGCACCGGGTCGCGAACGCCCGGCCGGTGTCCGAGGCCATACAGACCTTGAGCCATTCAGGGGTTTCGGAACTGTTCAAGCTATTTTCTTGGCCCTTGTGGATGCCTCTGCCTGCTGTGCGCAGGGTGCGCCATGCCAAACAATCGCTGGACCGGATCATCCAACAACACATTCAGGCGCAGCAATCCAATGCCCACGACGATGGCCAAGACCTGCTGACCATGCTGCGCCTGGCCCGCGACCCCGAACACCCCGACCAAGGCCTCAGCGCGCAAGAGCTGCACGACCAAACCATGGTGATGTTTCAAGCTGGGCATGAAACCACCGCCACCGCCATGACCTGGTGGAGCGGCCTGATCGCCCGCCACCCCGAGGTGGCTGAGCGCATCCACGCCGAAGTCGATACCGTTCTGCAAGGTCAAGCGCCCACGCCCAGCACACTGCAACAACTGCCTTGGCTGCAAGCCAGCCTCAAAGAGGCCATGCGCTTGTACCCGCCTGCAGCAGTGCTGTTCACACGCCGCGCCTGCAAGCCCATCACCGCAGGGCCATGGACCGTGCCGCAAGGGCATTTGATCGCCTTCACCCCTTATGTGATCCAGCGCGATGCGCGGTGGTTTGAAAGCCCGGATCAATTCAAACCCGAGCGGTTCCTGCCCGGCGCACCCGAGATCCCGCGCGGCACCTGGATGCCTTTTGGCACCGGCCCCCGCGTCTGCATCGGCCAGCACTTTGCAATGATGGAAATGGGTTTGATCGCCGCCATGTTGCTGCAGCGCTACAAGCTGCAATGGCCTGCGGGTGATGCTTGGCCTGCGGGCGACCTGGGGGTGACCTTGCGCCCTGCAACACCCATTCGGCTGCACCTGCAGCCAAGAGGCCCGCTCTAAGCGACCTGCACCACCGTCAGTAAAGTTTGGCCGTTGGCCACCAACTTCTCTACCCCTGCATCCACCGCAAACAAATCACAACTGGTGAAGATTTGCGACTTGCCCGGTTTGACCACCCGCGCGCGGGCGATGAATTTTTGCCCCTGTGCGGGTCGCAGACAATTCACCGAAAAATTCGAGGCCAACAAATGCGGCCCCGCCACCGTGGCGGCCGCAAAACCGCAGGCGGTGTCGATCAGCGTGCCGATCAGACCCGCATGCAAGAAGCCCGAATACTGCCCTACCTCGGCGCGCCAAGGCATTTGAATTTCAACCGAGCCGGCCTCGGCCACGGTGACCTCAATGCCGCACCAACGGTTGAATTCGGCCATGGCGTTGATTTTTTGGATCATATACAGAGCGTTCATGGGGTCTTCCTGAGTTTGGGCTGAAAAGTGCACATGAAAACATGTCTAGCAAGACTCGCACAGCACCAATCTGGCTTGCCTTGACGCACGGGCGACAACCCTGGCGCTTAGCTGCGCCTTGGGTGATACCGCTCCACGGCATGCTGGTGTACAAAACACCATCTTCAGGAGCGCCCATTGACCACCACGACCCACACCCCCCTGCCCCAAGCCCAACCCGCCGATGTCGGCCTGTGCCCCGACCGCACCCAGCGCCTGATGGACGTGCTGCGACGCGAGGTGGCCAGTGGACGCCTACCCGGCGCGGTGGCGTTGATTGCGCGGCATGGCCGAGTGGCCTTGTTCGACAGCGTGGGCGTGCAAGATCCGGCCAGTGGCGCAGCCATGCGGCCCGACAGCATCTTTCGCATTTACTCCATGACCAAACCGGTGGTCTCAGTCGCCGTGATGATGCTGATGGAGCGCGGGCAGTTGCTGCTGAGCGACCCGGTCGGTCAGCACCTGCCGGAATTTGCGCACCAGCAAGTGCACACCGCGAGCGGCCTGCTCCCCCCCACGCAACCCGCCACGGTGCAAGACCTGCTGCGCCACACTGCAGGGCTGACCTATGAATTCCTGGGCGACTCGCCGGTGCAGCGCCAATACGGCGAAGTCAAAATCGCATCCCGCGACCGCAGCAACGCCGAGTTTTCCCGCACGCTGGCCGCCATCCCGCTGCAGTTCCAACCTGGCAGCACCTGGGCTTACAGCCGCGCCACCGACGTGCTGGGGCGCTTGGTCGAGGTCATCAGTGGCCAGACCTTGGGGCAGTTTTTGCAGCAAGAAATCTTTGCGCCGCTGGGCATGGTGGACACCGGCTTTGTGGTGCCGCCCGCTGATTACCACCGCTTGGCCGAGCCGTTTGCGCACGACCCAGACGGCGGCGTTCCCATGAAAGTGCTGGACCCGAAACATCCAGCCGCCATGGAGGCTGGCGGCGGCGGGTTGATGTCCACCACCTTGGACTACGCACACTTTTTGCAGTTCTTGCGCAACAAAGGCGAGCTCAACGGCGTGCGGCTGTTGGGGCCGCACACGGTCGACTTCATGACCGCCGACCACCTGGGCAACATTCCATCAGACGGCACCTTGCTGCCGTCCGGTCATGGTTTTGGCCTGGGCTTTGCCGTGCGCACCGCACATGGCATCTCGCCCGTGCCCGGCTCGGTCGGGCTGTACTACTGGGGCGGCATTGCGGGCACCACCTTCTTTGTCGACCCGGCACTGGACCTGTATGCCGTGCTGATGATCCAAGCGCCCAACCAGCGCGACTACTACCGCCCGCTGTTTCGCGATCTGGTGTACGCGGCGCTGGTGTGAAGTTTTCTCACCGCAAAGCCTGATCGCGCGCGGCGAGGGACTCGGGGCTGGACGCGGCCAGTGCGATCTGGTCGTGCGCCATGTAGGAGGTGGCGTGGTTCAGTGCGGTGGCCGCTGCATTGGCCGACTCTTTGCTCATGCGCACCGTGGCCGCAGGCATGGCCAGGGTTTGAGCTGCCAAAGCTTGCGCACGGGGCAGGGCCTGGCCTTTGTCACTGACGTAATCCACCAAGCCCATGGCCAGGGCCTCGGGCGCGCCAAAGCGCTCGCACAAGATGGTCAGGCGTTTGGCTTTGGCCGGGCCCAGCAAATTGACCAAGCGGGCAATCGTGCCCCAGGTCAGGGGGATGCCCAGCGCGATTTCAGGCAACGACACAAAAGCGTCTTCGGCCAACACTCGCCAGTCGCAAGCCAACGACAAGGCCAGGCCACCGCCCACCGCATAACCCTCGATGGCGGCGATGGTGATTTGCGGCATTTCTTCCCAGGCCTTGCACATGCGAAAACCGGTGCCCGCGATGTCGCGGCGTTGCACGGTCGACAAGCTGTCATCGGCCCAGGCGTTGGCGTCTTTCAAATCCGCCCCCGCTGAAAAACAGCGTGCGTCGCCGGTGAGGATGACCACATCGATGTCGGTGCGATCACTCAAATCCCGCGCACAAGCTGTGATCTCGCGCATCAGGGCGCGGGACAAGGCATGCCGGACGCTCGGCCGGTGCAAATGAATTTCGGCCAACCGGCCCTGTTCTTTGACGATCAAATGTTCATACATGCCTATCTCCTGTGATCAAGTCGGCTTGGCCGCTTGCAATTGATCACGCGTTTGCAAAGCCACACGGCGTGCGGCGGCTTCAAAATCATCGCCGCTGGAAGCGTAGAGCACCGCGCGCGAAGAGTTGACGATCACCGTGCCCGTGCTGACACCGTCCTGGCCGCGCCAGCCGGCTTTGACCGTGGCGGCAGCGTCGCCGCCTTGCGCGCCCACACCAGGGATCAGCAAAGGCAGCGTGGGCGCCAAGGCGCGCACCCGCTCAATCTCAGCCGGGTAAGTCGCGCCGACGACCAAACCCAGTTGACCGTTCAAATTCCACGGGCCTTGGGCCAAGCGCGCCACATGCTCGTACAGCAAGGGCTGGCCTTCGACCGAAGCCAGGCGTTGGTTTTGCAGATCGTCACCGCCGGGGTTGGAGGTGCGGCACAGCAAAAAGGCACCCTTGCCGTGGTATTTCAAATAAGGCGCCACCGAATCCCAGCCCATGAAGGGCGAGAGGGTCACGGCGTCGGCGCCGTAACGCTCAAAGGCTTCTTTGGCGTACTGCTCGGCGGTGGAGCCGATGTCGCCACGTTTGGCGTCCAAAATGATGGGCACATGGGGGGCCACGCGGCGCATGTGTTCCATCAGGCGTTCGAGCTGGCCTTCAGCGCGGTGCGCGGCAAAGTAGGCAATTTGCGGCTTGTAACTGCTGACCAGATCGGCCGTGGCGTCGACGATGCGGGCGCAAAAGTCGTAGATCTTGTTGGCGTCGCCCTTGAGGCCCGCAGGAAATTTGGTGGGCTCAGGGTCCAGGCCCACACACAGCAAGGAACCGTTTTGGCGCTCGGCGGCGCTCAGCATGTCAAGGAAGTTCATACAGCCGATTTTACGGTTTGCGCCTAAGATGCCTTGCATGCACAAACTGTCCTCGCGCCAATGGCTGATTTTGATCTTGCTCACCGTGATCTGGGGCATCAACTGGCCGGTCATGAAAATCGGCGTGACGGGCTTCCCGCCGCTGACGTTTCGCATGCTGTGCTTGATGTTGGGCACGCCCATCTTGGGAGCGGCGCTGCTGTATTTGAAGGTACCGCTGCGCATTGAGAGGCAGCACTGGCCCGAGTTGCTGGTGCTGGCGGTGTTCAATATGTTCATTTGGCACGGCATGATCATCATCGCCGTGCAGTCACTGTCCAGCGGTCGGGCGGCAATTTTGGGTTACACCATGCCCATGTTCTCGGCGGTGATCGGCGCAATGTTCTTTGGCAACCGCTTGCCCAGCCGGGCTTGGGCTGGCGTGGCGGCTGCGGCGCTGGGCGTGGTGCTCTTGCTGTGGCATGAGCTGTCGCACTTGACGGGCAGGCCGGTGGGGGTATTGCTCGCCTTGGTGGCGGCCAGCACTTGGGCACTGGGCACACAACTGCTGCGCCGCACGCGCATGCCGGTGCCCACCTTGGCGATTTCATTTTGGATGACGCTGATGACCACCGTGGTCATGACTGTACTCGCCGTGCTGTTCGAGCGCGAGGAGTGGCACGCACCTTCAGAGGCCAACTGGCGCTCGATCATATTCAACGCGGTGCTGGTGTTTGGCTTTGCCCACGCCGCCTGGTTTTATTTGGCGCGCAGCTTGCCGCCGGTGGCGTCCACCTTGAGCGTGATGCTGATCCCGGTGCTCGGCGTTTTCAGCGGCGCCATTTGGCTGGACGAGGTGCTGCACTGGCAAGACTGGGCCGCCGTGGTGCTGATGGTGGTGTCGATCTGCTCGGTGCTGTGGCCGGCCGCGCCGACGCCCTCGCCCGAGCCTGAGGCCTCTTCGGGCTAGCGTTGGAACGTCACTGAAGTGGCAAGTTTGCGCCACTGTAGTTGCCATTTCTCTGGAGTGACCCGAAATGATGGCTACTGTATGACTTGGGGCCGATTGACTCCAATGTCGCGTTAAGAGCCTTTCGTGATGAGGCTTTCCATGGATTAGATTTCTCATGATCGGTCATTGAAGCGTCGCGTCTGTTGGTGCATTTTTTGACCTCCGAAGCTCAGGGTGCTTCTGGCATCGAAGACAACCGAATACACACTTGGTATATACTTTGTCAGTACCTTAAGGACAAATAACCATGCCCAAAGAAGCCGTTTTCACGATGAAACTAGAGCCTGATTTGCGCGAGGCTTTCATGCGCGAAGCACAAGCGGCACATCGTCCAGCGTCGCAAGTTCTTCGGGAACTGATGCGCGATTTCGTGCAGCGCCAACGCCAAGCACGTGAGTACGA
>CAIWWN010000160.1 GCA_903916355.1 uncultured Burkholderiales bacterium
GGCATCGACTTGCTCAACACGGTGATTCCGGTGAAAAACGTGTTGTTCGCCTCCGAGATGATTGGTGCGGTGCGCGGCATCGACCCGCAAACCGGCCACTACTACGACGACACCAAGCGCTACATCGAGTCGTCGAAGATTTTGAGCAACGAAGACCGCTTCCAGATTTACGAAGGCAATGCGCGTCGCGTGTTCCCGCGCCTGGATGCGCAGCTGACGGCCAAAGGCCAGTGACACAAGACGACCATTGAATGTATTTTGGTAGGAGCTTGCCTGCAAGCGATAGACCTGTGAGCCCCCGCGTCTTTATCGCCAGCAGGCTGGCTCCTACAGAAGAAAAGATTGACTCAATTCAGGAGAAATGAACATGTACGAACTCGGCGTTGTGTACCGCAACATCACCCGCGCAGACCGCGCAGCCACAGACAGCTTGGCCGCATTGGGCTCAGCCACGGTGCACGAAGCCATGGGCCGCGTGGGTTTGTTGAAACCTTATATGCGCCCGATCTATGCAGGCGCCCAAGTCTCGGGCACGGCAGTGACGGTGCTGCTGCACCCCGGCGACAACTGGATGATGCATGTGGCGGCGGAGCAGATTCAGCCCGGCGACATCGTGATCGCGGCCATCACCGCCGAATGCACCGATGGTTACTTTGGCGATCTGTTGGCCACCTCGTTCCAAGCACGCGGCGCACGCGCCTTGATCATTGACGCCGGTGTGCGCGATGTGAAAGAGCTGACGCGCATGGGCTTTCCGGTATGGAGCAAAGCCATCAGCAGCAAAGGCACGATCAAGGCCACGGTGGGTTCAGTGAACATTCCGGTGGTGTGCGCTGGCATGCTGATTCAACCTGGCGACGCCATCGTGGCCGATGACGACGGCGTGGTCTGCGTGCCCAAAGCCATGGTGCTTCAAACCTTGGCCACAGCGCAAGCACGTGAAGCCAATGAAGGCGAAAAACGCGCCAAGCTGGCCTCGGGCATATTGGGTCTGGACATGTACAAGATGCGCGAGCCCTTGGCGGCTGCGGGTCTGAAGTACATCGACTGATCGCGGCCCAATGACACCGGCGATACGCGTTGCGCTGCTGGCCTGGGCACTGTGGCTGTCGGCCTGTGCGCCGTTGGCGCCAGTAGCTCCGCTACCTCCTGCGGCACAGGTTCAGATCCAGATTCCGGTTTCAAATGCGGCGCGCGTCGCCCTGGCACCCACCGGCACCTTGCGCGTGGGGGTGTACCCGGGCAGCCCCACCTCGCTGGTGATCCATCCGCAAACCGGTGAGCGTGCCGGTGTGGCCTTGTCACTGGGCCAGCTCATGGGCCAGCAGCTCGGTGTGCCGGTGCAGGTGGTGGAGTTTGCGCGGGTGGCTGAAATCATCACCGCCATTCAACGCGGCCAGGTGGACATGACCTTCACCAATGCCTCGCCCGCCCGTGCGCGTGATGTGGACTTCAGCCGTACGCTGGTGCAACTGGAGCTGGGTTTGCTGTTGCCGCCCAACTCCACAGTCGCCAAATTTGCGCAAGTGGACCGCGCTGGGATGCGCGTGGGTGTGAGCCAAGGCAGCTCGTCGCAAGGCGTGTTGACGCAGCAGTTCAAACAAGCGCAGGTGGTGCCGGTGGCTTCGCTGGCGGTGGCGCAACACATGCTGCGCGCAGGCCAACTCGACGCCTTTGCCACCAACAAAGGCATTTTGTTTGAGATGCGCGAAAAGCTGCCCGACTTTAAAGTGTCTGACGACCGCTGGGGACTGGAGAACCTGGCCATCGCCGTGCCCAAGGGCCGCGAAGCCGGGCAGGCTTTCTTGGCGGCCTTTGCCGATCAAGTCACCGCCTCGGGTCAGCTGAGCCGCATGGCTGAGCGCGCAGGTTTGCGTGGCTTGGCCAAAGCTGAATGAATCTTTCCATTAAATAATCCACAGGAGATTTGAATGAAATTTGCACAATGGGCTTTGGCCTTCGCGGCCGCCACAGGCCTGGCCTCGGTGAGCATGGCGCAACCTGCCTCTTACCCCAACAAGCCGGTCAAAGTGGTGGTGGGTTACGCCGCGGGCGGCGCGGTCGACGTGGTGGCACGCACGATCGGACAAAGCCTGTCGGCCAGCCTGGGCCAGCCTTTTGTGGTGGAAAACAAACCGGGTGCGGGCACCAACATCGCTGTGAAATCGGTGATCGCCGCCGAAGCTGATGGCCACACCTTGTTGATGGCGGCCAACGCACTGGCCGCCAATATGTCGCTGTACCAGCCGATGCCGTTTGATGCCGAAAAAGAACTGGTCGCCGTGTCCATGATCGGCCGTGTGCCGGTGGTGATTGCCGCCAACCCCAATGTGCCCTACGCCAACATCAAGCAACTGATTGAAGCGGCCAAAGGCAAGCCCAACAGCATCGCCTATGGCTCACCCGGCAACGGCTCCACGCCGCACATGGCGATTGAGTTGTTCGCACGCGCCGCAGGCATTGACCTGCAGCACATTCCTTACCGTGGCGGCGCGCCGGCCATCACCGACACCATTGGCGGCCAAGTGCCTTTGGTCGCCATCAACGCGCTCGAAGCTTTGCCCCAGGTGCGCAGCGGCCGCCTCAAAGTGCTGGCCGTGCTCAGCCCTAACCGCAGCGCCAACTTCTCCGAAGTCCCGACCATTGCCGAGTCCGGCTTCCCCGGCTTTGAGGCTTCGGTCTGGTATGGCCTGGTGGCCCCAGTGGCCACGCCCAAGCCCATCGTGGCGCGCTTGCATGCCGAGGTGCAAAAAGCCTTGCAAACCAAAGAGGTGCGCGAGCGCATGACCGGTGTGGGTGGCGAAGTCGTGCCTGGCAGCGCTGAGATGTTTGCCAACCTGATCCACTCCGAGCGCATGCGCTACGAAAAATTGGTGCGCGAAGCCCATATCCAACCCGATTGATTTACCCCAGAGATGGACGAGAGAAACTCATGCAATTTGAAAAAACCCCCGGTTGGATGGACTGGTACACCGGTCCCAGCCAACCCCGCTTCACGGTGCCTGCTGGCGCGGTGGACGCCCACTGCCACGTGTTTGGCCCGGGCGCTGAATTTCCGTTTGCGCCCGAGCGCAAGTACACGCCTTGCGACGCGTCCAAGGCTCAGCTGTATGCGCTGCGCGATCACCTGGGCTTTGCCCGCAACGTGGTGGTGCAAGCCACCTGCCACGGCGCCGACAACCGCGCCATGGTGGATGCGCTGGTCCACTCCGGCGGCAAAGCGCGTGGCGTGGCCACCGTCAAGCGCAGCGTGACCGACGAAGAAATTCAAGCCATGCACGACGCCGGCGTGCGCGGCGTGCGCTTCAACTTCGTCAAGCGTTTGGTGGACTTCACGCCCAAAGACGAGTTGATGGAAATTGCCAGCCGCATCGCGAAGTGGGGTTGGCATGTGGTGATTTACTTTGAAGCCGTGGACTTGCCTGAGTTGTGGGACTTTTTCACCACGCTGCCCACCACCGTGGTGGTGGACCACATGGGCCGCCCCGATGTGTCGCTGCCGGTGGACGGCCCGCAATTTGCGCTGTTCCAAAAGTTCATGCGCGAGCACAAGAACGTGTGGAGCAAAGTGTCTTGCCCTGAGCGTTTGTCGGTCACCGGTCCCAAGGCTTTGAACGGTGAACAAAACGCTTACGCTGACGTGATCCCGTTTGCCAAACGCATCGTCGAAGAGTTCCCCGACCGCGTGCTCTGGGGCACCGACTGGCCGCACCCCAACCTGAAAGACCACATGCCTGATGACGGTCTGCTGGTGGATTTCATTCCGCACATCGCGCCTACCGCTGAGCTGCAACACAAACTGCTGGTGGACAACCCGATGCGCTTGTACTGGCCTGAAGAGGTGGCCTGACACAAGACCCTGTAGGAGCCTGCCTGCAGGCGATTTCATCATGGCGTCACAATCATTCGCCTGCAGGCAGGCTCCTACAGAACCCATTCCCACTGACCCGAAAGTTTCAAGATGGCTTTAGATAAACCCTATTTGGATGTGCCCGGCACCCTGATTTTTGATGCCGAGCAGTCACGCAAAGGCTACTGGATCAACCAGTTTTGCATGTCGCTGATGAAGGCAGAGAACCGCGAGCGCTTCAAGGCCAATGAGCGCGCTTACCTGGACGAGTGGGCGATGAGCGAAGAGCAAAAACAAGCCGTGTTGGCGCGAGACCTCAACTGGTGCATGCGCACCGGCGGCAATATTTACTTTCTCGCCAAGATCGGCGCCACCGACGGTTTGAGCTTTCAGCAAATGGCCGGCTCCATGACCGGCATGACTGAAACGGAATACCGCAACATGATGATTGGCGGCGGCCGCAGTGTTGAAGGCAACCGCTATGTGGGTGAAAACGGCGATGCGCAAGCGCAGAACCAACCCCAGGGCGCTGCCCATAAAAACAAGGGAGCCTGAACATGGCCAAAATCACCGCATCCGTTTTCACCTCGCATGTGCCCGCCATTGGCGCGGCCATGGACCTGGGAAAAACCCAAGAAGACTACTGGAAGCCGCTGTTTGCCGGCTATGAATTCTCCAAGCAATGGATGAAGGACAACAAGCCCGACGTGATTTTCTTGGTCTTTAACGACCACGCCACGGCCTTCAGCTTGGACATGATCCCGACCTTTGCCATTGGCACGGCCGCGCAGTTCACACCCGCTGACGAAGGCTGGGGTCCGCGACCGGTGCCCGTGGTCAAAGGCCACCCCGAGCTGGCCTCGCACATCGCGCAGTCGGTCATTCAACAAGACTTTGACCTGACCATCGTCAACAAGATGGATGTAGACCATGGCCTGACCGTGCCGCTGTCGCTGATGTGCGGCGAACTGGACCCTGTGAAAGACGCCTGGCCTTGTCCGGTGATTCCGTTTGCCGTCAACGTGGTGCAGTACCCTGTGCCCAGCGGTCAGCGCTGCTTCAAGCTGGGTCAAGCGATTCGCAAAGCGATTGAGAGCTATGACGACGACATCCATGTGCACATCTGGGGCACGGGTGGCATGAGCCACCAGCTGCAGGGCGCGCGTGCGGGCCTGATCAACCGCGAGTGGGACAACGCTTGGTTGGACCAGATGATCAACGACCCCGTAGCTTGCGCCAACACGCCGCATATCAACTACGTGCGCGAAGCTGGCAGTGAAGGCATTGAGTTGGTGATGTGGCTGATCGCCCGTGGCGCGATGAGCGACATCAATGACGGTCAAGTCACTGGCCCCGCGCCCAAGCTACGGCACCGTTTTTACCATGTGCCCGCCAGCAACACGGCGGTGGGCCACGTGATTTTGGAAAACACCTGATGACCCCGTGGGAGCCAGCCTGCTGGCGATTGAATTTGCGATTTATCAGCCATCTCAAAAACCATCGCTTGCAGGCAAGCTCCTACACAAACCACTTTTGGAGAACGATATGAGCAAAACCATCAAAGTCGCCCTCGCGGGCGCGGGTGCCTTTGGCATCAAACACCTGGACGGCATCCAAAACATCGACGGCGTGGAAGTCGTGTCATTGATTGGCCGTGAGTTGGCAAAGACCCAAGAGGTTGCCACTAAATATGGCATCCAGCACGTCACTACCGACTTGGCCGACAGCCTGGCCTTGGCCGAAGTGGACGCCGTGATTTTGTGCACGCCTACGCAAATGCACGCCGCGCAAAGCCTGGCGTGTTTGAACGCCGGCAAGCACGTGCAAGTGGAAATCCCGCTGGCCGACAGCTGGAAGGACGCCGAAGAAGTGGCCCGCGTGGCGCAAACCAAAGGCCTGGTGGCCATGTGCGGTCACACCCGCCGTTTCAACCCCAGCCACCAGTGGGTGCACCACAAAATCAAAGCGGGCGAATTCAACATCCAGCAAATGGATGTGCAAACTTACTTTTTCCGCCGCACCAACATGAACGCGCTGGGCCAAGCCCGCAGCTGGACTGACCATTTGCTGTGGCATCACGCTGCGCATACCGTGGACTTGTTCGCTTACCAAGCCGGCAGCCCCATCGTCAAAGCCAATGCGGTGCAAGGCCCGATCCATCCAGCCCTGGGCATTGCGATGGACATGAGCATCCAGCTGCAAGCGGCCAATGGCGCGATTTGCACGCTGAGCTTGTCGTTCAACAACGATGGCCCCTTGGGCACTTACTTTCGCTACATCGGCGATACCGGCACTTACTTGGCGCGTTACGACGACCTGTACACCGGTAAAGAAGAGCAGATTGACGTGTCCAAAGTGGCGGTGTCGATGAACGGCATTGAGCTGCAAGACCGCGAGTTCTTCGCCGCGATCAAAGAAGGGCGTGAGCCTAACTCCAGCGTGGCGCAGGTGCTGCCTTGCTACAAGGTGCTGCACGATTTGGAGCAGCAACTGAACGCCTAATGTTCTCTTGCTTGAGCTGGAATTGAAGGCCGTTGCGCTCCGAGTGCAACGGCCTTTTCTTGAGTTGTCAGCCCAAGCGCAAACGCAGGTGCAGCTGGCTTTCAAACGCCGTGTCTTGGCCCGTCACCGGATCCACAAAGTGGATGCGCTGCGCAAGCAACTGCAAGGGCTGGCTGAAGTCTTCGGGCTCATCGGGTCCGCGCAGCACCTGGGGGTAAAACAAATCGCCCTCCAATGGCAAGCCCAGCGCCATCATGTGCACCCGCAACTGATGCCGCTTGCCGCTGACGGGTTCCAGTTGGTACAAGGCATTCGTGCCCTCATGGCGCAGAAGGCTGATGCGGGTTTCGCTGTTGGCCGGTCCCGGCGCTTCTTGCATGCGAAAGAAGGGATCGCCAGTCACCAGGCGGCTGGTGTGCACCCTCGGCCAAACCAGCTCGGGCCTGTAGGGCGCCACGGCGTGGTACGTCTTGTGGATTTGCTGGTTGCGAAACAGCGCATGGTAGGCGTCACGGTCCTCTGGGCGTTTGCCGAACAAGACCAGCCCCGCAGTTTCGCGGTCGATGCGGTGCAGCGGCACCAGGTCGTCGCAGCCGGTGCGGTTTTTCAGTTGCACCAACAGGCTTTGCTGCACATAGCGCCCGGCAGGCATGACTGCCATGAAGTGCGGTTTGTCGGCCACCAGCAGGCGCTCGTCTTCAAACACGATGCTGGCCTCAAAGGGCAACTGAGGCTCGTTGGCGATATGGCGGTAGTAAAAAAGCCGGGTGTGCGGTGTGTAAGCTTGCGCGGCCGTGACGGGCGCGCCTTGCTCGTTCAGCACCGATTGGTCTTGCAGCCGCGCGGTCCATTCTTCTCTTGAAATGTCGGGCATGCGCTCGACCAGAAAGTCGAGCACCGTGGGCCAAGGGCCGGGAGGCAGCGACACGCAACTGGGGCCCACACCGTTGCGTGTCGGAATGGGCATGCTCAGACGCGCTTGAACACCAAGTCCCACACGCCATGGCCGAGCTTGAGGCCGCGGTTTTCAAATTTGGTGAGCGGACGGTAGTCGGGTTGCGGTGCGTAGCCTTGTTGCTCGGCGCTGGCGGTGTTGCGCAGCAAGGGCTCGGCGCTGATCACGTCAAGCATTTGCTCGGCATAGGGTTGCCAGTCGGTGGCGCAGTGCAGGTAGCCGCCAGGTTTCAGGCGCAGCGCCAGTTTGCGCACCAGCGCGGTTTGAATCAGTCTGCGCTTGTTGTGCTTGGTCTTGTGCCACGGATCGGGAAAGAAAATGTGCACGCCGTCCAAGCTGCCTTCGGGCAGCATGTGGTCTATGACTTCTACCGCGTCATGGCGCAAGATGCGGATGTTGTGCAGGTCTTGCTCGCCAATGCGTTTGAGCAAAGCGCCCACGCCTGCTTCGTGCACTTCGCAGCACAAGAAATTGTCTTGCGGGCGCACCTTGGCAATGTGCGCGCTGGCCTCGCCCATGCCAAAACCGATTTCAAAAATCACCGGTGCCACACGGCCAAAAGCCGCAGCGGTGTCCAGCGGCGCGGCTTGGTAGTTCAGCAAATTCGCCGGACCATACAGCTCATAGGCTTTGGCCTGGCCAATGGTGGTGCGGCCTGCGCGCAAAACATAGCTTTTGACTGTGCGCAGGTAGACATCGGTGGGGATGCCTTTGGCTTTGACGGGAGCATCGGACGAAGAGGGAGAGACCGGAGTAGGGGAGGTCATGCGCGAAGCGGGTGGTGCAAAAGGGCAAATTGTAGAGGGTCACCTCCAGCGGTGGCCTCAGCGCCGATCCATCGGCTGATCAATGCGTTGACCACTGCGCTGTCCAATTCGCAAGCGCCTGTTGCACAGTGCCGCTTTGCGCGGATAAACCCAAATGCGCCGCAGCGGCGTTCAAGGCGCTCAAAGGGTGTGACAAGTCCAGCGCTTGCGCGCCGTTTTGCTTAGAGAGTTTTTCGCCATCTGCGGCCAGCACCAAGGGCGTGTGTCGGTACTGCGGTGTGGGCAGGCCCAAGGCCTGTTGCAGCAGCATTTGCCGAGCCGTGTTGTCGCACAGGTCGGCGCCGCGCACCACGTGGGTGATTCCTTGCAAGGCGTCGTCCACCACCACGGCCAATTGGTAGGCCCACAGGCCGTCGGCGCGCAGCAGCACAAAGTCGCCGACCTCTTGGGCGACGTTTTGCTGTTGCTGCCCCAATTGGGCATCGTGCCATTCGGTCATGGCCGGCAAGCCCTTTTGTTCGCGCACGGTTTGAATGTTCAGCCGCCAAGCGCGCGTCGCTTTGCCTTGCAGGCCTGGGCCATAGGGGCTTGGGCGGCAAGTGCCCGGGTAGACCGCCGCGGTGTGGCGCGCCGGTTGCTGGCTTTGCGTAGCCTCAATGTCTTTGCGCGAACAACCGCAGGGATAGGCCAGACCTTGCGCGATCAAAGCGTTCAAAGCAGCTTGGTAATGACCGGAACGCTCTGACTGGCGCAGCACCGGGCCGTCGCTGTGCAGGCCGCACTGGGCCAGTTGCTGCAAGATAAGTTCGGTGGCGCCGGGGACGCAGCGCGGTGTGTCCACGTCTTCGATCCGAACCAGCCACTGGCCGCCATGCGCTTGGGCGTCCAGCCAACTGGCCAGCGCCGCCACCAGAGAGCCGGCATGCAAGGGGCCGGTGGGTGAGGGCGCAAAGCGCCCGATGTAGTCGGATGCGGCAGAGGAAGGCAATGCGCGCAGTGCTAAGTCGGCTTAGGCGCTTTGTGCCACGGCCAGCGAGAGTTCCAGACCCGAGACAAAACCGTCTTCGGCGCGGTGGCCGATGCACCAGTCGCCGCAAATACCCAGGCCCTGCTTGGCATCCCACAAATGGGTTTTACCCAGCGGTTGCAGCGTTTTGGCGTAGCGCCAGCGGTGCACATCGGCATGGGCCGGTGTGGCGCGGATGCCGGTGATTTCAGAAAATGCTTTGAGCAGCTTGGCTTGCACGCGTTCAGGCGCATCTTCCAGGTGTTCTTGTGACCAGGCGGCGCTGGCTTGAATCGTCCAACGCTCCAACTGGTTGCGCCCGGGTTTGGACGACTCGCGTGCCAGCCAAGCCACGCGGTGGTGGTTGCTGCGCGCGGCGTTCCACTGTGGGCCCAGGGTGATGGACTGCGCGGCGTTCGGAAAGGCCACCATCAAAGTCCAGCAAGGTGCCACTTGCACCGCGTTCAATGGCTTGACCAGCGCAGGGGCCAGGTTGGAGGTGCGCAGCAGTTCCTGAGCTTGCAGCGGTGGCTGGGCCAGCAGCACGCCGTCGAAGCCGGCAAACACTTGGTTGGTTTTACTCCCGTCTTGGTCTTCGCCCTCGGTGTGCAGTTGCCATTGTTTTTTGTTCATGGTGTCGCGCGAGATGCGCAGAACCTTGGCGCCGAGTTGGACGTGGCCTTCGAGCGGTTGGGCCCAAGCTTTGACCAGCGCGTTCATGCCGGGCTTGGCCACCCAATGCGATTCGCGGTGCGGCAAAGCGGCTTCGACCACGCGGCCCATGGCGTCGAGCACGCGCACGGCGTTGGCGCTCCACGGCTTGCACACGCCGGGCGCGGTTTCTATGGCTTGCGTAAAGCGGGCGTCGCGCACGGTGAAGTACTGCGTGCCATGGTCAAAGCTGCCAAAAGGGGTGCTGCGGGTGCTCATGCGCCCACCCACGCCTCGGCTCTTTTCAAAAACCGTCACTTGGTGGCCGGCTTGGACCAAAGTGCGTGCACAAGTGATGCCGGCGATGCCGGCGCCGATGATGGCGAAATGTTTTGTCATGTTCCTACTCTACACGCTCTAAACGCGATATTGGGGCTGCAGCAGCGCGCGCTGCGTGGTTTCGCTCTTAAGTTGATCTAACCACCACTGCAAAGCCTTGCCTGGTGAGGCTTTGCGGCTGTTTCGCCACGCATAGTGAGTTTCCCCTATACGCTGCGCACGACTCACATTTTTGGCCACCAAGCGGCCGCTGCTGAGGTAGGGCTGGGCCATGGACAGGGGCAAGAAACCGCCACCCAAGCCGCGCAGCTGGGCTTCGAGTTTGCTGGCCATGTCGGGCACCGTGAACACGTCTTGCCCGCCCAGCAAGCCCACGGTGAGGCCCGCGCCGCGTGGCACCGAATCAGCCACGGCCACAGCGCGGTGCTGTTGCAGCACCTCGTCGCTCAGCGGCTCGGGCAGTGAGGCCAGCGGGTGGTGCGGCGCCACCGCAAACACAAACTCTACCGGCCCCAGAGGCAGGTGTGCGATGTCGCTGCTCAAGCCCGTCGGCAGCAGCAGCACGCCCAGCGCCAGATCGGCTTGGCCGGAGGTCAGGGCATTGAGCGTGCCCGACAGGGTCTCGTGACGCAGGCGCAGGCGCGTGGGCGGGTTCAGCGCCAAAAACGCTTCGCACAACTCCATCACCACGTTGTGCGCCATGATGCTGTCGACCGCTACCGTGAGCACAGCTTCCCAGCCCGTGGCCACGCGTTTGACGCGGTTCGCCACCGCGTCCACATCGCGGAGCAGGCGCGAGGCTTCGCGCAGCAACTCCTGCCCAGCGGCGGTAGGCTGGGCTTGTTTGCTGCTGCGGTCAAACAGAAGCACATCCAGCGCATCTTCGATTTGCCGGACCCGGTAGGTCAGCGCACTGGGCACCAGACCCAGGGCGCGGGCAGCGGCGGCAAAGCTGCCGGTGCTGCCAATGGTTTGCAACATGGCCAAGGCCTCGGGGGTTAGGGTGTCGCGTGGCGTTTGCATGGTGAGTAAAGTTTAGTTCAAAAATATTGAATGGTGACGCTGAATTTTTGCCACCTTCCACGAGAGGCAACGCTCTACAGTCAAGGCTCTGACTTCAAAGAGGTGTTCTATGTTGACTTTGCGTTCCAGTGGCGAGCGGGGCTATGCCGATCACGGTTGGCTCAAATCCTTTCACAGCTTTTCGTTCGCCGGTTATTACGACCCGGCTCACATGGGTTGGGGCAATTTGCGCGTGATCAACGAAGACCGCATTGCCGCCGGCAAAGGTTTTGGCACGCATGGCCACCGCGATATGGAAATCATCAGCTACGTGCTCTCAGGCAACTTGGCCCACAAAGACAGCATGGGCAACGTCAAAGGCATTCCGCCGGGCGATGTGCAGCGCATGAGCGCGGGCAAGGGCGTGATGCACAGCGAGTTCAATCACGCTGAAGGTCAGCAGACGCATTTCTTTCAAATCTGGATCGAGCCCAATGTGACGGGCATTGAGCCCAGTTACGAGCAAAAAACAGTTCCTGCCTCTGTCAAGCGTGGGCAGTTGCAATTAGTGGCTTCGCCCCAAGGTGAAGGCCATGCCGTCAAAATTTCAGCCGACGCGGCTTTGTATGCCGGCTTGTTTGACGGCGCCGAATCTGCAAGCTTGGCGTTGAACCCGGCGCGCAAAGCCTATGTGCATTTGATTCAAGGCCAGTTGCAGGTCAACGACCAAGTGCTGCAAGCGGGCGACGCTGCGTTGATCGAAGGCGAAAGCCTATTGACGCTCAGCCAAGGCCAAGCGGCTGAAGTGCTGGTGTTTGATTTGGCGCCTTGATTTTCCTTTCATTTTTTCAACCCCACTCTCAACTTTTTCAGGAATTTTTTTCATGGCTAAAACCATTGTTATTTACCACTCAGGCTACGGCCACACCCAACGCGTGGCGCAATTCGTCGCCCAAGGCGCGAATGCGCAAGTGATTGCCATTGACGCTGATGGCAACATCACCGAAGCCGATTGGGAAGCTTTGGACGCGGCCGACGCCATCATCTTTGGCTCGCCCACTTACATGGGCATGGCTTCTTGGCAGTTCAAGAAATTTGCCGATGCCACTTCCAAGCGTTGGTTCACCAGCGCCTGGAAAGACAAAGTTGCTGGCGGCTTCACCATCTCGGCCAGCCCGAGCGGCGACAAACTGTCGACCATCCAGTACTTCATGACCTTGGCCATGCAGCAAGCCATGGTCTGGGTCGGGCAACCGTCCATGAACGACGGCACCATCAACCGCATCGGCTCCAACTCCGGCGTGATGGCCCAGGTCGGCCCGACCAGCCCAGCGCAAGACATTCCTCAAGGCGATTTGGACACTGCCAAAGCTTACGGTGAACGCGTCGCCGCCATGGCGGCCAAACTGCGCGCTTGATGATGGTGTGAGGTCCGGGTCCGCAGGTGCGGACCTGGCCTTCAATCTGAAGTGCAGACCAGCCTGGCTGGGCTTGGTACCATCAGCTTATGAAAATCATCACGCTCCTGCCCCTGGTCGATTGGTTGGCCATGGGTAGTTTTTTTGCCATGTGGATTGGCTACGCCTTGTTTGCCAAGCACTGGGGTCAACACGAGCGCTCGTTGATTGCCACCACCAACCGCTACCGCTGCCTGTGGATGGTGCAGGCCACGGCACGGGACCCGCGCATGCTGGACGGACTGATCACGCAGAACCTGTCACACACGCCTTCTTTTTTCTCGTCCACCACGATCATCATCATTGGTGGTTTGCTGGCCTTGATGGGCACCACCGACAAAGCCGCCGAACTGGTGCGCGAAATCCCGTTTGCCACTCAAACCCCTATGCTGGTCTTTGAATTCAAGATCTTGGTGCTGATGGGGATTTTTGTGTATGCCTTCTTCCGCTTTTCTTGGTCGATGCGGCAATACACCTTTGTGGCCTTGGTGATTGGCGCCATGCCGCCCGCGCAGGAGTTTACTGACGGCCTGCACGACCGCCAAGCCATGGCGAATCGGGCCGGCGCCTTGGTGGGGGCGGCGGCCGAAACCTTCAACGATGGCTTGCGGGCCTACTATTTTTCATTTGCCGCCATGGCCTGGTTCTTCTCGCCCTTTGCCTTGATCGCGGCCACCGCCTTGGTGGTGCTGATCTTGTACGGCCGCGAGTTCCGCTCGGACGTGCTGCAGGTGTTGCGCGACGAGCGGTTTTGACGTGCAGCGGCTTGTACGCTGAAGTTGATAAATCAAATACGACGGCGTCTGGAAAAACCCAAGGCGTAGGTTATTTCGCCGCTGCGAATACCCGGTTAAGGCCGAGGCTGTGTGAAAACGCTCTGAATGTGTAAACCGCCTAGCTTGGCTTTGCGTTGATATCAATGTGATTGCATTGAAGGAGACGTGCAGATGAAGCGGTACATCGAAGGTGAAGAAAGAAACCAGGCCACTTTATTGCCAGAGTGTTTGGATGACTTCATTGCGCAAGACAACACTGTTCGTGTCGTGGACGCTTTCATAGGCGAACTCGATATGGTGGCGCTAGGGTTTGCAGGCGCAAACCCTGCTTGCACGGGCAGGCCCTCGTATCACCCTTGCGTCATGCTCAAGGTCTATCTATATGGTTATCTCAACAAAATACCCTCGAGCCGCAGATTGGAGCGTGAATGCCAGCGCAATGTGGAGTTGATGTGGCTCACCGGCAGACTTGCTCCTGACTTCAAAACGATCGCAGACTTTCGCCGCGACAACAGTGAAGGAATTCGCAATGTATGCCGCCGCTTTGTCGTCCTGTGCCGCGATCTCAAACTCTTCAGCCAAGCATTGGTGGCCATCGATGGCAGTAAATTCAAAGCGGTCAATTCGCGGGACTGCAACTTCACGAACGGAAAGATCGATAAGCGCCAGGAGCAAATTGAAGAGAGCATTCAACGCTACTTAAGCGCACTCGAGACGACCGATCGTACCCAGCCTATGGAGTTGGCGGCTAAAACGACTCGCATGCAGGACAAGATAAAGCGCCTGCGTGAGCAAATGCGTGAGCTCGATGCAATCAGAGAACAACTCAAAACTCAACCTGACGGCCAGATATCCAGGACCGATCCAGATGCACGCTCGATGGCCACCACCGCCAAGGGCTCTGGCATGGTGGCTTACAACGTGCAGGTTGCAGTGGATGCCAAAAACCATCTGATTGTTGCGCATGAGGTAACCAATGCAGTTGGCGACAGGTCGCAGCTCAGTTCAATGGCGCAAGCTGCGCGTGAAGCCATGGATAAGAAGAAGCTGCGTGCAATAGCTGACCGTGGTTACTTCAATAGCCCTCAGATCAAGGCTTGTGCAGATGCTGGCATTGCGGTTGTGCTGCCCAAGCCAAAAACATCAAGCGCCAAGGCAGAGGGGCGATTCGACAAGGCGGACTTCATCTACCGCGCACAAGACGACGAATATGAATGTCCAGCTGGTAACAGAGCGATCTTCCGAATGGCCAGGCAAGAAAGAGGGTTGATGATCCGTAGATATTGGAGTAGTGAATGTCCTCGGTGCCCAATGAAAGCGCAGTGCACGCCAAGCGATTACAGGCGGATTTCACGCTGGGAACACGAAGAGGTGCTGGAGGCTGTGCAGCGTAGGCTGGAAAACTCACCTGAATCGATGACGGTGCGAAGGCGCACGGTCGAGCATGTGTTTGGCACGCTCAAAAGCTGGATGGGCTACACCCACTTTCTCACGCGGCGATTACCCCATGTGGGTGCGGAAATGAGTTTGAACGTGTTGGCGTACAACTTCAAGCGGGTATTGAGTATCTTGGGGTTTGAAGAAATGATGAGGGCGATGAAATTGGTAGGGGCATGAGCCCTTTGCCTTGAATTGATGTTCTGCATAAGGCATTTGAACGTACCTAAACGGTCTATAGCCGTATCAATCGGTGCGATCACCGAAAAATCCATTTGGTGAGCGCCAAAAAAACTGGCATTAAAACCTAGTCAGCGTTTCCACACAGCCTCGGCCCTAAGCGGTCGTTCGCTGCAAGTACGCTAATTCTTGAGTTAACTGAAAAGCAGCCCTACGAATTCGGGGCAAGCAGTAATTACCATCCGCAAATTTAACAAATCAAAAAATGGTTTTCAAATGGAAATGTCAGTTTTCAACAACATAAGAATTTCTGGTGGCCTTCATGGTCTGTGAAGTGTGCGAATATTTTAATGGGCGCATTGTGATAACAGATAGTAAGAGTTGCACCCTTTAGGTGCCAAAGTCGAGTCAACTTATGGCACAAGTATTGCTTGACTAGGATGCACATGAGGAGATGTTTATGAATTCTTTCAATCAATTTCCTTTGGCCTATATCAAGTTCCTTGATTTGGTCCAAAGCACACAAGACATGCCGCTTTTCCCACGATTGGAGCCTAGCGAAGAGAGAATCCTCAACCAGTTGGCAGTGCAATGGAATTTGGGTCTGCGGCTGACGATTTGTCAGGCAAAGGAGGCATTAGCGCAAACCTCCCCTAAAACGTTACAACGTCACCTTGTCAAATTGGCAGAGAAGGGATTGATAACTTTCCAAAATCAAGGTGCAGATAAACGTGGACGCTGCATTCTGCCCACACCTTTGGCTAACCAGTATTTCACTCAGATGGGACACTGTTTGCAAATGGCTTCTCGAATACTCCAGTGAAGCTGTAGTCCACGGCCGTGCAGCGCATATCTCAGAATGAAGCAAAGATTCAGGGCAAGGCGTCAATCTGACCCTGCTGAACGCGCAGGCTAAGATCTGGATGGTGCCCGAATCCGAGCGCTGTAACGACCGCAGCCAGGTGGCCGTATGGGACGAAGAGTTTCACTTAGCCCTGGTGCAAGCCATGGGCAACCCTGAAATGCTGCGGGTGAGCCGAGACGTGACCGAATGCATTCGCAGCGTGCGCCGATTGGATTTCACGCTTCAAGACCGCATTCAAGCCACCTACACCGAGCACACACGTATTTTGTCTGCTCTGCTCGCGCACGACGTGGCCACCGCCACCGCTTTGCTGCTCTGCCACATCCAGGCGAGCCAAGCGCAGGTGCGATCTATTACTTTGCATCAAATTCATCAGGCCAGGCGTTTGGCGGCAACGTAAGCATGCGTGCGAAGGGCACACCGATTGTGTGCAAAAGGTCATTAATGGGGTCTTTTTGGTGCGATTGCATGCAAGATTGCGTGAGTGAAGTGGGCTAATTTTTCTGGTGAATCCATCTTAAGGCCATGCAATCCTGAAAAAATCTAATTAAAGCAACGATCTAGAAAAAACAAAATAAAAAATGCGGAAATTGGCACGTTGTATGCAATCCATGAAGTGTTCATTTCACTTTGGAGCTCTTCATGAATTCTGTTTGCAAGCAAATACCGCGTTGGCTGGTTGCATTGCCAGTGGCTGTGCTGCTGCACACCGGCGCACAGGCCGAAACCGTGGCGCGCTACGGCATCTCCATGGCCGACATTCCTCTGACCACCGGTCAACCTGACCGCGGAGCTGGTGCGTATCAGTTCACTGGCCACACGATTTATGACCCGTTGGTGGCTTGGGAGGCCAACATCGCCACTCGACCAGGCAAACTGGTGCCAGGCTTGGCCAGCAGCTGGAAGGTTGACCCTAAAGACAACAAAAAATGGCTGTTCACCCTGCGCAAGGGGGTGAAGTTCCATGACGGTTCAGAACTCAAAGCCGATGCAGTGGTGTGGAACTTGGACAAGGTTTTGTCTGACAAATCGCCCCAATTTGATGCCAAGCAAAGCGCACAAGTGCGCCCCCGCATTCCCTCCATTGCGTCTTACCGCATGGTTGACGAGTACACGGTGGAAATCACCACCAAAGACGTGGATTCGCTGTTTCCTTATCAGTTGCCTTGGTTCTTGATTTCCAGCCCGGCGCAGTGGGAAAAGCTGGGACACGACTGGAACAAGATTGCCAGCCAGCCCTCGGGCACAGGCCCGTTCAAGCTCGACAAATTGGTGCCGCGCCAGCGCGCCGAGTTGGTCAAAAACACCGCCTACTGGGATAAGGCCCGCATGGCCAAGACCGACCGCATCATCTTGATGCCCATCCCCGATGCCATGACCCGCGCCAACGCGCTGCTCAATGGACAGGTCGATATCATTGAAACGCCTCCGCCGGACGTGCTGCCGCAACTCAAAAGCGCTAACTTCAAAATTGTGCAGAACGTCACGCCGCATGTCTGGCCATACCACTTCTCCACCCAACCCGGTTCGCCTTGGACCGACATTCGCGTGCGCAAAGCGGCCAATTTGGCCATTGACCGCGACGCGATTGTGAAGTTGCTCAATGGCTTGGCCAAACCCGCCAAAGGCCAGGTTGACGCCACCAATCCTTGGTTTGGCAAGCCCGCGTTCGATTTGAAATACGACGTTAAGACCGCCAAAGAACTCATGACGCAAGCCGGTTACAGTCCGGCCAAACCACTCAAGGCCAAGGTGATCATTGCGCAGGGCGGATCTGGGCAGATGTTGTCACTGCCCATGAATGAGTTTATCCAGCAAAGTTTGGCCGAAGTCGGTATTCAACTGGAGTTTGAAGTGGTCGAGTTGGAGAACTTGTACTTGCACTGGCGCAGTGGCGCCAAGTCCGACATGAATGCGGGCAAAGGCATTACGGCGATCAATTTAGGCTATGTCACAGCCGACCCTTTCTACGCCATCACCCGCTTTGTGGACAGTCGCTACATCGCGCCCAATGGTGTGAACTGGGGCGGTTACAACAACCCCAAAGTGGACGGCGCGATCGACACCATCCGCAAGAATTTCGATCCCAAAATTCAAGACAAATTATTGGCTGAAATTCACCAGACCATGGTCGACGACGCGCTGATGCTGTGGGTGGTGCATGACCTGAACCCTCACGCGATCTCTCCCAAGGTGCAAGAGTTTGTGCAAGCACAACACTGGTTCCAGGATCTCACCACCATCCGCATGAAATAAATGTTCGCCTACATCCTCAAGCGTCTCTTGTACGCGCTGCCTATCGCCCTCAGCGTCACCGTGGTGTCGTTCATGTTGGTGTACTTGGCACCGGGCGATCCGCTCAACGCCATTGCACCAGCCGATGCGCCCGCCGATGTGATCGAGGCTTTGAAAAGCGCCTACGGTTTAGACAAGCCTGTGCCGGTGCAATACGGCATGTGGCTGTGGCGTGCGCTGCAAGGCGACCTGGGCACCTCGATCGCTTCCGGGCGCTCAGTGGTCAGCGAAGTTTTCAGTGCCGTGGGCAACACCTTGTTGCTGGCGGGTATCGCCTCGGGCTTGGGGGTGCTGGTGGGTTGCGTGCTGGGTGCATTGGCCGGCTACAAGCACGGCGGCGGCGTGGACCGTGCGGCCACGGCCTTGTCGGTGGTGGGGGTGAGCATTCCCCACTATTGGTTGGGCTTGGTGTTGACGATTATTTTTTCAACTTGGCTGGGCTGGTTTCCCGCGATGGGCGCGGGTCCCGGTGGCTCGACCGATTGGGCCTGGGATTGGGAGCACGTGCGGTATCTGGTGTTGCCCTCGGTCACCTTGTCGGTGATTCCGATGGGGATCATCACCCGCACGGTGCGAGCCTTGGTCGCCGACATGTTGGCGCAAGAGTTTGTGGTGGCTTTGCGTGCGCGCGGCTTGGGCGGTATGGCGGTGTTTCGCCATGTGGCCAAAAACACCGCACCCACGGTCTTGGCCGTGGCCGGTTTGCAAGTAGGTTACCTGATGGGTGGCTCCATCTTGGTGGAGACCGTCTTTGCTTGGCCCGGGACGGGCTTCTTGCTCAACACCGCGATTTTTCAACGCGACATGCCTTTGCTGCAAGGCACTTTGTTGGTGCTGTGTATGTTCTTTGTCGGTTTGAATTTGTTGGTCGACATTGTGCAGCC
>CAIWWN010000161.1 GCA_903916355.1 uncultured Burkholderiales bacterium
AAAGATGACGATGGCCAAGGGGGGGCAGTGCCATCATGACCCCATTGTTTTTCGGAATTGGAGAATTGAAAATGAAAAGACGTTTCCTATTGACTGCAGCCACCTTGCTCGGCTTGAGTTGGCTGAGCCCCGCGATGGCGCAAACCCCGCCCAACAAGGTGTTTCGCTTTGTTCCACATGCCAACTTGACGGTGCTTGACCCGATCTGGACCACCGCCTATGTCACGCGCAACCATGCGTACATGATTTACGACACACTGTTCTCTGAGGACGCCAAGGGCGCTATCAAGCCGCAAATGGTGGACAGTTACCAAGTGTCCAAAGACGAGTTGACTTGGACTTTCAAATTGCGCGCTGGCTTGGAGTTTCATGATGGCAAGCCGGTCACAAGCACCGACGTGGTGGCCTCGCTCAAGCGGTGGGCCACTCGCGATGCCATGGGCGGCATTTTGACCACCTTCATCACGGCCTATGAAACACCGGACGCCAACACCTTCAAAATTGTGTTGAACCAGCCTTGCGGCATCATGCTCGACTCCCTGGGCAAAGCCTCTTCCAACGTGCCTTTCATCATGCCTGCGCGGATTGCCGCAACGCCTGGTGCTGAACAAATCAAAGAACACATTGGCTCGGGCCCGTTTGTCTTCAAGGCCGATGAATTCAAGCCGGGTGCCCTGGTGGTCTACACCCGCAACGCCAAATACAAGTCACGCAGCGAAGCCCCCAGTGGTGTGGCTGGTGGTCACCCTGTGAATTTTGACCGCGTCGAGTGGGTGATCATTCGCGATCCACAGACCCAGTTCAACGCTTTGAAAGCAGGCGAAGTCGACATGATCGAGCAGCCCAGTTTTGAGCAGTACGAAACGCTCAAGAAGACAGAGGGCGTCAAGGTCGAAGACTTCTTCCCCGCCGGATTGCAGTTCATCATGCGATTCAACCACCTGCATGCACCGTTCAACAACGTGAAAATTCGCCAAGCGGCCATGGTGGCCATGGGCCAGCAGGCCTATATCAACACCCAGGTGGGTGTTCCCGAGTTGGGCCGTTTGTGCCGCAGCATGTACCCTTGCGGCACAGCCTATGGTGATGAAGACACCGGCTATTTCACTGGCGTGGCCAACCCCGCCAAAGCCAAGCAAATGTTGCAAGAGGCCGGTTACGACGGCACCCCGGTTTTGCTGATGCGCCCGACCGATTTGGCTTCCATTGCCAAGTTACCTTTGGTGGCTAAGCAGCAATTGGAGGCCGCCGGTTTCAAGGTGGATTTCCAGCAAATGGATTGGGCCACCCTGTTGGCTCGCCGTGCAAAGAAAGACTCACCTGCCAATGGCGGCTGGAGCGCCTTCCTGACGGCTTGGACTGCGGGTGATATTTCCACGCCATTGACCATGCAGATGTTCAATGCCAAAGGCCAAAACGGCTGGTTTGGCTGGCAAGATGAGCCGCGTTTGGAGTACCTGAAAAATCGCTTTGCGCGTACCGTCAAACCTGAAGAGAAGAAGAAAATCGCCAGCGAAATTCAGCGTGTGGCTTTTGAAACCGCTACCCATGCGCCATTGGGCCAGTACCAGAGCCCCTCGGCGATGCGAAACAATGTATCGGGCGTCTTGCAAACCCCGGGTATTCCAGTGATGTGGAACATCAAGAAAAACTGAGTCAGGCTTCATAGATGCTCTCTTTCCTGCTGCGCCGCATCGCGGCGGTGCTGCCGGTCTTGCTGGTCGTGTCCTTGGTGGTCTTCCTCATTTTGAGGTTGGCCCCCGGTGACCCGGCCGCGGCCATTGCCGGCAACAACGCCACCAACGAAGACATCGCCCAAATCCGCACCCAACTGGGGCTGGACAGTTCCATCCCGGTTCAATACGGCATTTGGATCGGTCGTGTCTTGCAAGGGGACTTGGGCTATTCCTTTTACCTGAGTAAGCCGGTCACCGAGTTGATCGCCCAGCGCATCGAGCCCACGCTCGCGCTGGCGGTGGGCACCGTGATTCTTGCTGTCTTGATCGCCGTGCCGCTGGGCACCTTGGCCGCTTGGCGCTTGGGCGGCTGGCTGGACCGTTTGCTGTCTGGTTTTTCAGTGGCCGGGTTTTCGATTCCGGTGTTTGTGATCGGTTATTTGTTGATTTACCTGTTCGCCATTCGGCTCGAATGGTTGCCGGTGCAAGGCTATAAAAGTTTGCTCGGCCCGGCCGGTGCTGGCCCTTGGGCCTGGATGCGTCAGTTGATCTTGCCTTGGATGACTTTGGCCATGATTTACGTGGCCTTGATCGCCCGAGTGACGCGGGCCAGTGTGTCCGAAGCCCTGACTGAAGACTACATTCGCACCGCCCGCGCCAAGGGCCTGACTGAGCGCGCCGTGTTGCTGCACCATGCGCTGGTGAACGCGGCTGTGCCCATCGTCACGGTGATTGGCATTGGCATTGCGTTGCTGATCGGCGGGGTGGTGGTGACGGAGACGGTGTTTGCCATTCCTGGCTTGGGTTCGCTGACTGTGGACGCGGTGCTGAATCGAGACTTTCCGGTGATTCAAGGTTTGGTGCTGTTGTTCTCGGTGAGTTATGTGATGGTCAACCTGCTGGTGGATCTGAGTTATTTGTTTTTAGATCCGAGGATTCGTTACTGATGAACGCATATCAACGTTTGCTGGCCAATGGCTCGGTGCGTTTTGGCGGGGCGGTGCTGGGCTTGATGTTGCTGGTGGCCGCCTTGGCGCCCTTTTTGGGGACGGTCGATCCGTCCGCCATGGATTCCAATTTCATCAACAAGGCCGCTGGCGATGCAGGCTTGTTTGCTTTGCTCGATGGCACCTCGGTGCAACACACGTTTTGGTTGGGCACCGACAGTTTTGGCCGCGACCTGCTCAGCCGCGTGATCTACGGCACGCGGGTGTCATTGTTGGTGGGTTCTTGCACGGCCGTATTGTCTTTGGTGCTGGGCGGCGGGTTGGGCATGTTGGCCGGATACTTTCGCACGCTGGACGCCATCTTGATGCGCGTGATGGACGGCCTGATGGCGATCCCTGCGATCTTGCTGGCCATCGCTTTGGTGGCGGCCTTGGGCGCCACGATCACCACCGTGGTGGTGGCGATTGCCATCCCTGAAGTGCCGCGCGTCACCCGCTTGGTGCGCGCCCTGGTGCTGAGCTTGCGCGAAGAGCCGTTTGTGGAAGCGGCACGCGCCTTGGCCACGCCCACACCCGTGATTTTGTTTCGCCACATCTTGCCCAACGCCATGGCGCCCTTGATCGTGCAAGGCACGTTTGTCGCGGCCTCGGCGGTGTTGACCGAAGCCATTCTGAGTTTCTTGGGCCTGGGTTTACCGCCCGATATTCCCACTTGGGGCAACATCATGGCCGAGGGCCGGGTGCAGTTCAGCCAGTACCCGGGCAATGTGATGTACCCGGCTTTGTTTTTGGTGCCTACGGTGTTGGCCGTGAATTTGTTGGGTGACGGCTTGCGCGATGTGCTGGACCCCAAATTTGCCAAGCGGGGGTCTTGATGACAGTCCCTGTTTTGGCCATTCAAAATTTGTCGGTGGCTTTGCCCGCGGGCGGCGACCGGCAGTATGCGGTGCAAGGCATCAGCCTGACGATTCAGCCTGGCAAAACACTGTGTGTGGTGGGCGAGTCGGGCTCCGGCAAATCCGTTATGGCGACCACCGTCATGGGACTGCTGGCGCGTGAATTGAAGCCCGACCACGGCCAGGTATTGCTGCAAGGCGAGTCTTTGCTCGACGCCACGCCTTCGCGCTTGCGCGATTTGCGCGGCCGCGTCATGGGCATGGTGTTTCAAGAGCCGATGACGGCGCTGAACCCGGTCATGAGCTGCGGCGATCAGGTCGACGAGTTGCTCGCCACCCACACCGACTGGCCCCAAGCAAAGCGCCGCGCCGAGGTGCTGCGTGTGTTTGAAAGCGTGCGCCTGCCCGAACCCGAGCGCATCCTGCGCAGCTTCCCGCACCAACTCAGCGGCGGGCAGCGCCAGCGCATCGTGATCGCCATGGCGGTCATTTTGAAACCCGTGCTGCTGATTTGCGACGAGCCGACCACCGCGCTGGACGTGACGACACAAAAAGAAATTTTGAAGTTGATTGAGCAGCTGCAAGCCGAGCAGGGCGTGGCCGTGCTGTTCATCACCCACGACATGGGCGTGGTGGCTGAAATTGCCGATGATGTGCTGGTCATGCACCAAGGTCTGGCGGTCGAATCTGGCACCTGTGAACAGGTGCTCAAACGCCCCCAGGCCGACTACACGCGCCAATTGCTGGCCGCCGTACCGGGCATGACGCCGCCACCAGCCCGGCCTGAACCCACAGGCCCTGCCTTGCTGCGCGGGCAGCAGGTGGGCAAAACCTACATCAGCCGCGACTGGATGGGGCGTGCCCATGAAACCCAGGCCCTGCAGGACGCCAGCGTACAAATTCGTGCCGGTGAAACCGTGGGCATTGTGGGCGAATCGGGTTCGGGCAAGTCGACTTTTGCGCGCTGTTTGATCCGCTTGATAGACCCTACCGTGGGTCAAATTCAATGGGGCGAGCATGACATTGCGCTGCTGCCCGAAGGGCGTTTGCGCCCGCTGCGCAGCCTGGTGCAGGTGGTGTTTCAAGACCCGAACCGATCTCTCAACCCGCGCCGCACCGTGGGCCAGTCCATCATCGAAGGCGCGGTCAACTTCGGCATGCCCAAAGCCCAGGCTTGGGCCATGGCGCAGGAGTTGATGCACAAGGTGCGATTGCCGGTGGAGGCCTTGGACCGCTATCCCAGCCAGTTCAGCGGCGGTCAGCGACAGCGTTTGGCGATTGCGCGGGCCTTGGCCTGTCAGCCCAAGGTGCTGGTGGCCGACGAAGCGGTGAGTGCGCTCGATGTGAGTGTGCAGGCTCAAATTTTGAGCTTGCTGCGCGAGATCCAAGCCGATTTCGGGCTGGGCATGCTGTTCATCACCCACGACCTGCGTGTGGCTGCTCAGTTGTGCGACAGCGTGATCGTGATGCACCAGGGGCAGATGGTGGAGCAGGGCCGCACGGTCGACTTGTACGCCCATCCGCAACACCCTTACACCCGCAAATTGTTTGACGCCGCACCGGCGGCTTTCTGATCTGAGCTTTTACAACCGTTCACACCACAAGGCGTTGCCATGACGCGCATTTTGATTGCTGGCTACCAGCACGAGACCAACACCTTTGCCCCCAGTCTGGCCGACTGGGCGGCCTTCAACACCGGCGAGGCGTTTCCGGCCTTTGTGCGCGGCCAAGCCATGGTGGACTTGCTCACCGGGGTGAACATTCCCATGGGCGGTTTCATGGACGAGGCGCGACGTTTGCAGTGGACACTGGTGCCCTCGGCCTGGGCCGGTGCTTCGCCGTCGTCGTATGTGACGCAAGACGCGTTTGAGCGCATCAGCCAAGCGATCATCGACGATGTGCGCGCCGCGCTGGCGCAGGGATTGGACGGCGTGTATTTGGATTTGCACGGTGCCGCCGTGGCCGAGCATGCCGACGACAGTGAAGGTGAATTGATCGCCCGCATTCGCCAACTGGTGGGGCCGCAGGTGCCGATCGTGGGCAGTCTGGATTTGCACGCCAATGTCACCGCCCGCATGCTGCGTGAGTCCGACGGCCTGGTCGCTTACCGCACCTACCCGCATGTGGACATGGCCGCCACCGGCGAGTTGGCGGCGCGCTTGCTTCAGCGGCGCTTGCAACTGGGGCGCAAAGAGCCTCTGCATGTACTGCGCTTGCCCTTTCTCATTTCGCTCAATGCGCAAAGCACTTGGATGGCGCCAGCCCAAGACCTGTATGAACAGCTGATCGCGCTGGACCGTGAGCATGGGGCCATGCTGAGTTTTTGCATGGGTTTTCCGGCGTCTGACTTTGACGAATGCGGCCCGGTGATTTGGGCCCATGGCGCGCAGGCGAAGTTGGCGGTCGAACGCTTGTATGCGCAAGCTGTAGAGCCACAGCAGTGGCGACCCGAATGGCAAAGCGCCCGTGAAGCCGTGACCCAGGCCTTGGCTTGGGCGGCCGTTGAAGCTGCACCGGTGGTGCTGGCCGACACCCAAGACAACCCCGGAGCCGGCGGGGACAGCAACACCACGGGCATGCTGCACGCCTTGTTGCAGCAGCAAGCGGGCCACAGATTTCCGCAGCAAATAGCGCTGGGCCTGCTGGTCGATCCCGAAGCCGCGCGCAAAGCCTGTGAGGCGGGCGTGGGCGCCCAACTGGAAATGAGTGTGGGCAAGGCCGTGCCAATTTTCAGTGGCGACCTGAGCGATCCACCGGTGCAAGGGCGCTTCACGGTGCGCGCCATCAGCGCGGGTGCCTGTCAGCTCAAAGGCCCGATGATGACTGGCTCGACCATCCAGATGGGCCCTAGCGCATGTCTGGAAATCGAAGGTATTTACGTCGCCGTGGCCAGCGGCAAGATGCAAATGCTGGACCGTGAGCTGTTTCGTACCGTGGGCATTCACCCCGAAAACATGAAGGTGGTGGTGGTCAAAAGCTCCAACCATTTCCGCGCCGATTTCACCCCCATCGCCAGCCATGTGCTGGTGGCCAAAGCCCCCGGCCCCATGGCCGCCGATCCGGGCGATTTGCCCTGGAAAAAACTCAACCCCAAGACAAGGACCCGACCATGAGCCAAGACCCCACCTCCGACCTGACCCAGCTCAGTGCCGACACCTTGATCGGCCTGTACCGCAGCGGCGCGGCCTCACCAGTCGAAGTCACGCAAGCCGTGTTGGCCCGCGCCGCGTGGGTCAATCCAAAGATCAATGCTTTTTGTTTGCTTGACGAAAAGGCGGCTTTGAAAAGCGCGCAAGCCAGTGAAGCGCGCTGGATGGCGCACCGGCAAAGCGGCGCCCCCGTGGGCACTTTGGAAGGTGTTCCTGCCACCATCAAAGACCTGATCTTGACGAAGGGCTGGCCCACCTTGCGCGGCAGTCGCACCGTGAACCCGGATCAGCCGTGGGACGTGGACGCGCCTGTGACGGCCCGTCTGCGCGAGGCCGGCGCGGTGCTGCTGGGCAAGACCACCACCCCCGAATTCGGTTGCAAAGGCGAGACCAACTCGCCCGCTACCGGCATCACCCGCAACCCCTGGAACCTGAACAAAACCCCGGGCGGCTCCTCGGGCGGCACGGCGGCGGCCGTGGCGGCCGGCCTGGGTCCGATTGGCGTGGGCACCGATGGCGCGGGCAGTGTGCGTATACCGGCGGCGTTTTGTGGCAACTTTGGCCTCAAGCCCAGTTTCGGTCGCGTACCTGCGTATCCGCTCTCGCCCTTTGGTTCGGTGGCCCATTTGGGGCCGCACACCATGAGCGTGCAAGACGCAGCGCTGATGATGAACGTGATGAAGCGCCCTGACGCCCGGGACTGGACGTCTCTGCCCGAAGACACCGTGGATTACACCGCCGGCTTGAATGACGGCATCAAAGGCTTGCGCATCGCCTATTCGCCCACCCTGGGGTATGCGAAAAACGTGCACCCCGACATTGCCGCAGCGGTGGCCGAGGCGGTCAAGGTGCTGCAAGACTTGGGCGCGCACGTCGAGCAGATCGACCCCGGCTTTGAGGACCCCTTGGACATCACCACCGGCCTGTGGTTCTTGGGCGCCTGGTCGGTGTGGAACACCCTGAACGCCGAGCAGCAAAATCTGGCCGACCCTGATTTCAAGGCCGAGGCGCAACTGGGGTCGCGCTTGTCGGCGCTGGACATTCAGCAACTGAACCAGCGCCGCGGGGTGCTCGGTAGCCAGATGCGTCAGTTCATGCAGCGTTTTGATTTGCTGGTGACGCCTGCCGTGTCCATCCCGGCTTTTGATGCGCTGCCTGCGGGCCACAGTCCCTTGAGTCCCGAATCCATGCTGGGTTGGACCCCGTTCAGCTACCCCTTCAACCTGACGCAACAACCGGCTTCGACCATTCCCTGTGGTTTGACCCGAGATGGCTTGCCCATGGGCTTGCAGTTCGTCGGCCCAATGTTTGGCGATGCCATGGTATTGCGAGCCTCCAAAGCGTATGAAAATACCCGCAAAATAATTTTCCCAAAAATGAATTAATTAGGATTCATAATAATAATTTTATTAGTTTTAATGAATTTACTTTCATCTAGAATGGATTCTCCATTTCCAAGTTAATGAAAGCAGATTCATGCAACTCATTTGGGTTTCGGGGCTGACGGCTCGCGTTCAAACGGTTTCCATCACGGCTCGAACCATGATTGCTGCTACGGGTGGCGTGGCGGCTCTGCTGGTGGTTCTGGGTTTTGCATTTCATTGGGTGGGCTTGCGGGTGGCTATTGAGATCGACCCCAGTCTGGCGCAGAGCTTGGGCGGGGTGACCAGTGTCCGTGAGCAACAGCGCCTGGAGGAGGGCTACCGTGAAAAGCTCGAAGAACTCAATACCCGACTCCAAACTGTGCTGAGCCATGTGCAAAAGATCGAAGCCGACAAAAACGAAATAGCGGCTTTGAACAAGATTGAAAGTTTGCACAAAGGCATCACGGCCGAAGCGGTTTCGGCCATGGATGGCAAAGGGGGGCCTTTCAAAGCCATCTCTTTAGATTATTTCCATCGTGCCGATTTGGGTGTGCGGCTGGAACGTGCGAGTCAAGAAGCCGGTGAATTAGGGCGAACAGTCGATTTACTCCATCAACGGTGGTCACAGGAAATTGAGTGGCTCAAAACGGTTCCCACGGCTTTACCTATTCAGGACAGCGCCCGGGTCAGCAGCACGTTTGGCGTGCGCTTGGACCCGATCACCCATCGCCCCAGCGCCCATGAAGGCTTGGACTTTGTCAGTCCTGTGGGCACGCCGGTGATGGCTTCGGCTGCCGGTGTGGTGACCAAGTCAGAGTGGTCTGGGGCTTTCGGCAATATGGTGGAAGTACGTCACGCCCAGGGCTTTCAAACCCGATACGCCCATTTAAGTCAGCGCAAAGTGGCCGAAGGTGACAGAATAGAACGCGGGGCCGTGCTGGGTGCCTTGGGCAATACGGGCCGATCGACCGGTCCCCACTTGCATTACGAGATCATGTACAAGGACGAACCCATCAACCCGACCCAGGTGTTGGCCGTTTTGCGGAAGTAAAGCTCTTTAATTTTTCGTTGGAGATTCTGTATGTTCAGCAAGTTCGCCAAAAACAAAAGCACCACCTTTAAGGCGTTGCCCGAAAAGTTCGATACCCTGATTGGCAAAAACACAGCCATCCACGGTCGCTTGGTGTTGCTCGAGAGCATCCGCATCGATGGCAAGGTGGTGGGCAATATCGAATCCTCTAAAGAAGAGTCAATCACCGTGGTGATTGGCGCCACGGGTGAAGTCCAAGGCGATATCGTGGCGCAGCGTGTGGTGGTGGCCGGCAAAGTATCAGGCAATATCCATGCGCATGAACGCGTGGAGTTGCACGCCGATTGCCTGGTGCAAGGCGACATCAAATACGGCTCCATTGCCATTGAACATGGCTCCAAGGTACTGGGCTTGCTGCTGCAAGTGGGCGCAGCAGCACCGGCCAATATGAGCGATGCCGACGCCCAGAGCGCGATCCGCAAAGCCCAATTGGTGACGGGCAGCGGCAGCTGAGCTCAAGTCCAGTCGTTCGCAATGGCCTGGAAGGCCACTTTGCTGGGCACATCGGGGGCAATCCACATTTGGCGGGTGTGCGTATTCATCACAATACCGGCCACGCTTTCTACCCGACCCTCAGGGGGCAGGGTCGGATCGGGGTTGCGGCAGATCGACAAAAAGCCGTCTGACTCATCACGTAAAAAAGCCTGTAACTTCTCAAAGTTGAGACCAGTTTGCGCCGCATGCTGAGCGGCTGTGTTCAGTCGCGGTTGGCTGGACAAGGCCAAACCCATCGGGGACTGCTCGCCCAGCAACGGGTCGCACATGAAGTGGTTGGTGTGGATCACCACACCGTTTTCAGGTTTCAGTTCAGCCCAGCCTGCCGGGGCAATTTCAAAACAGGCCACCTCCCCTTGAGCATCCGCACAAGGAATGTTGGACGCTGCGCCAAAGCCCAACGTGGCCATCTGCGTCAGGCGTTCACGCGCATGCGCCACCGAGTCGCAGCCGAGCAAATGGCGCAGCACGATGTGCACCGGCACGCCTGGCTTCAAGCCGTCGCGGGTCGAGCGCAAGATGTTCAGGCCCAAGGCGAAACCAGCGGCATTCATGCCTATTTTGGCCAGCATGCCCGCTTCGGTCAGCGTAGTCAGGGCGCGGCCACGCGCGTCGTGGGTTTTCAATATCACCAGCGCAGCGCGCTGGCGCCCGATCCAGTCCCAGTTTTGCGCCAGCCAGGTGTGGCCGTCTTCACTGCCCCGCCCTTGCACGGCCATGGCGGTGCATTCGCCGTCTTTCAGGTGCGGGTCCAGCGGCTGATCCGGCTCCCAATCGGGCAGACCGGCCAGCCGATTGGCGGCCAGAGCGGCAGCTGCGGGGTGGGTGTCGTCGCTGAGAAAGGTGGGGGGCAATATTTCGGTGCGGCAATTCAGGGCCAAGATGTCGTTCAGTTGCCAGCCGCTGCCGTCCGCAATGCCTTGCATCTCTTCGATCAACAAAGGGTCGAGTGCGCTGATCACCGGGGCATATTGGCGCGCGCGTTGGACCGCCTGGGCCCAATCGATGCCGCAGCAGGCAAACATCTTGGCGTAAGTCAATACGCTGTGGCGAATCTGAGGCGCTGCCGCAATACCGTAAAGGCGTCCCCGATCGAGGGCGCTGGCATGAACGGGTAGGGTGATAATGGGGAACGTGAAATTCATGATGATCCTGCGATGAACATACTGGCCCTAGACGTTGGCAACACCCGTTTGAAATGGGCGCTTTATGAAAACCCTCATCCTGAAGCCAAGGTATTGGCCCATGGTGCTGAGTTTCTTGAAAACATTGAACGACTCTCCGAAGGCCCTTGGGCTGATCTGCCGGCACCTGCACGGATGATCGGTTGCGTGGTGGCCGGCGATGCGGTCAAACGCCGAGTTCAAGAACAAATGGAATTGTGGGATGTTTCGCCGCAATGGGTAGTCTCCAGTGTGGCAGAGGCAGGTTTGTACAACGGTTATGACCATCCGACCCGCTTGGGCTCAGACCGCTGGGTGGCGATGATTGGTGCGCGGCAACGCATGCTGGCCCAAGGCCTCGCCAGACCTTTGATTGTGGTCATGGTGGGTACCGCGGTGACTGTGGAGGCCATCGACAAAGACGGCAAATTTCTGGGCGGCATCATCTTGCCCGGCCACGGCATCATGCTGCGTGCGCTCGAATCGGGCACGGCCGGTTTGCATGTGCCCACCGGCGATGTGCGCGAATTTCCGACCAACACCAGCGACGCGCTCACCAGTGGCGGCACCTTTGCCATTGCTGGCGCTTGCGAGCGCATGGTGACGCATTTGCGTGAGCACACCGGCCAAGAGCCGATGTGCATCATGACCGGCGGCGCGGGCTGGAAAATGGCGCCCAGCATGTCGATCCAATTTGAGTTGGTCGACAGTCTGATCTTTGATGGTCTTTTGACCCTGGCCATGCACCGCTTTGGGATTCAGGTTGAAACGACAGGGTGAAGCGAGAGGTTCAAGGGGCGGGCTGGTAAGACGCCGTCAGTTGCTGCAAATGCGCTTTCTGCGAGGCATCGGCCAAATAAGGGGTGAGCAGCGAGAGCACATGGCGCGCCCCACGCGCCAAGGCCAAACCGGCACTTTGCGGCTCCATGGCATGGCGTGGGTCACGCACATACTCATAGCTCAGCCAATAGGTCACCACCACGGCCATGCTGGCCGACAGGGTTTCCACGGTATGGGCATCGATGTGGAGTTTTTGCGCATGCGCCATGGATTCCAGCAGGGTTCGTAAAGCGGCGGTTTTGCGCTCCAAAATAAGCTTGAAATGCGTCTCTAAATGCCGATTGCGCGACAGCAAGTCGTTCAGGTCACGGTACAAAAACCGGTAATCCCAAATCAGCTCGAACAGCGAATGCAAGAAGAACCAAGCGTCTTCCACATCTTGCACATCGCTGCTGGCCTCCATCAAGCTCAGGATGGCGGCTTCATAGCTGTCAAACAAATGGTTGACCAGCGTGTCTTTGGCCGGGAAGTGGTAGTACAGATTGCCGGGACTGATGCCCAGTTCGGCCGAAATCAGCGTGGTCGAGACGTTCGGCTCACCGAACCGATTGAACAGGTCCAACGACACCGTGACGATGCGCTCAGCTGTTCGGCGGGGGGCTTTTTTGACCATGGCAAGCGCTTCGTGGGGGCGCGAAGTTCAGCGCGTTTTTTTTGCGGCGGCCTTCGGCGCCTTGGCAACAACCTTGGCCGCAACTTGGGAGGCTACCTTGGCTGTTTTAGCCGCAGGCGCCTGCGCGCTGACTTTGGCCAGTTGCGCTTCCAGGCGGGCCACGCGTTCGCTCAAAGCCTCCAGATCGGCCAGGGACGGGATGCCCAACCGGGGCAGGGCCCGCGCCACCCGGTCTTCAAACAAATGCTCCAGGCGGTCAATCCGGCCTGTGGATTGCTCGCCAAAGTCTTTGGCCAAATGGCTCAATTGTGCGGTGGCGGCGGTGATTTTTTCTTGCGCTGCCATCTGGGTTTTGCGCTGAAAGGACAGGCCGTCCGCAATCAAGGCCTCAAAAGCCTTGGTGCCTTGCGATTGCGCTTTGGCCATAGCCCCCAGCCCGGCCAGCCAAATGTGTTGCGATGACTCTTCGGACGGCGTGTTGGCGGCGTCGGAGGCAGAGGGTTTTTTGGGCATGGTGTGGACTCCTGGGAATGCGTTTTCACACTGTAACCGCAGCGAAGACCGCAAGGGCAGTCCAAAGCTTCTAAAATCCCAGCTTGAAGCGCTGACAATGCGCAGGCACGTGGCTCATCTCGGGCGGCGGCAAACCCATCTCAAGGCTTTATGACTCTTCTTGTCACCGGCGGTGCCGGCTTCATTGGCGCCAATTTTGTTTTGGATTGGTTGGCTGAGTCCTCGGAAACTGTGGTCAATCTGGACAAGCTGACCTACGCGGGCAATTTGGAAACCCTGGCCAGCCTGCAGGGCAACCCGCACCACGTCTTTGTGCAGGGCGACATTGGCGATGCCGATTTGGTCGCGCAGTTGTTGCAAACCCACCAGCCCCGTGCGGTGATCAACTTTGCCGCTGAGAGTCATGTCGACCGTTCCATTCACGGACCGGGCGAGTTCATTGAAACCAATATCGTCGGCACCTTCCGTTTGCTCGAATCGGTGCGCGGTTACTGGTCGGCATTGCCGGCGGCTGAGAAAACAGGCTTTCGCTTTTTGCATGTCTCGACCGACGAGGTGTATGGCTCGCTGGCGCAAGACGAACCCGCGTTTGCCGAGACCCACCGCTACGAGCCCAACAGCCCGTATTCGGCCAGCAAGGCCGCGTCCGACCATTTGGTGCGCGCTTGGCACCACACCTACGGTTTGCCGGTGTTGACCACCAACTGCTCGAACAATTACGGACCCTTCCATTTTCCTGAAAAACTGATCCCGCTGATGATCGTCAACGCCTTGGCGGGCAAGCATCTGCCGGTGTATGGCGACGGCATGCAGATCCGCGACTGGCTGTACGTCAAAGACCACTGCAGCGCGATTCGCCGCGTGTTGCAAGCCGGCCAGTTGGGTGAGACTTACAACGTGGGCGGCTGGAACGAAAAGCCCAACCTCGAGATTGTGCACACCGTGTGCAAGCTGCTCGACGAACTGCGCCCCAAAGCCGACGGCAGCAGCTACGCCACGCAAATCACCACCGTCACCGACCGTCCGGGCCACGACCGGCGCTACGCCATCGATGCGCGCAAGTTGGAGCGTGAGCTGGGCTGGAAACCGGCTGAGACTTTTGACAGCGGCATCCGCAAAACCGTGGAATGGTATTTGGCGAACCCTGATTGGGTGAGCCATGTGCAAAGCGGCGCTTACCGCGACTGGGTGCAGCAACAATACGCGGCACCTGCTTCAGCCGCCATCGCAGCGAACGCGGTATGAAAATTTTACTGCTGGGCCGCAACGGCCAAGTGGGTTGGGAGCTGCAGCGCAGCCTAGCCCCTTTGGGCGAGCTGCTGACGCTGGACCGCCACAGCCATCCGGCTTGCGGCGATCTGAGCCAGCCCGACGCGCTGGTGCAAACGGTGGTGAACTTTCAACCCCAAGTCATTGTCAATGCCGCCGCCCACACCGCCGTGGACAAGGCCGAAAGCGAGCCCGAGCTGGCGCGCTTGCTCAACGCCACCGCGCCCGGTGCCTTGGCGCAAGCGGCCAAGGCCCTGGGCGCTTGGCTGGTGCATTACTCGACCGACTATGTGTTCAACGGCCAGGGCCAAACGCCTTGGCAAGAGGACGACACGACACAGCCCCTGAGTGTGTACGGCCAGACCAAACGCGAAGGCGAAGAATTGATCGCAGCCAGCGGTTGCAAGCATTTGATTTTTCGCACCAGCTGGGTCTATGCCAGTCGGGGCGGTAACTTTGCCAAAACCATGTTGCGCTTGGCCGGTGAGCGCGACCGCCTGACCGTGATTGACGACCAGTTTGGCGCGCCCACCGGCGCCGACCTGATCGCCGACGTGACCGCGCACGCGATCCGCCAGGTGACTGGCGGTGCGCAAGTGAACAACGAGGCTGCGTTGTCCGGCATTTACCACTTGGTGGCTTCTGGCCACACCACCTGGCACGGCTACGCCAGCCATGTGATCGACATGGCTCGGAAGATGGAGAGACAGATGGCGCCGGCCCAGCTCTTGAAGGTGCAAGAGATCGCCCCGGTGGCCAGCAGCGCCTTTGTCACGGCCGCGCGTCGGCCGCACAACTCCCGTTTAGACACTAGCAAATTACAAACCACCTGGGGCCTGCACATGCCCGCTTGGCAGCACGGCGTGGACCGCATGTTGGCCGAAATTTTGTCCCCCGCCTGAATTCGAGAAAGACCCCCGCACCATGACCGACAGCATCCATGCCGACAGCGCCGCCCAATTGAGTCCGCAAATCAAGGCTGAAATCTTGGCCCAGGCCATGCCCTACATTCGCAAGTTCCAGGGCAAAACACTGGTCATCAAATACGGCGGCAATGCCATGACCGACCCGGCTTTGCAGCAAGCCTTTGCCGAAGACGTGGTGCTGCTGAAACTGGTGGGCATGAACCCGGTGGTGGTGCATGGTGGTGGCCCGCAAATTGAAAGCGCGCTGCATCGCTTGGGTAAAAAGGGCGAGTTTATTCAAGGCATGCGCGTGACCGACGCCGAGACCATGGAAGTGGTCGAATGGGTGCTGGGCGGCGAAGTGCAGCAAGACATTGTCGGCATGATCAACCGTGCCGGTGGCAAGGCCGTGGGGCTGACCGGGCGCGACGGGGGCTTGATCCGTGCGCAAAAACTGCGCTTGCTCGATACCCAAGATCCGAGCAAAGAATACGACGTGGGCCAGGTGGGCGACATCGTTTCCATCGATCCGAGCGTGCTCAAAGCGCTGCAGGACGATGCCTTTATTCCGGTGGTCAGCCCCATCGGTTTTGGTGAGAACAACGAAAGCTACAACATCAACGCCGACGTGGTGGCCGCCAAACTGGCCACCGTGTTGCAAGCCGAAAAATTGTTGATGCTGACGAATATTCGCGGCGTGCTGGACAAAGCCGGTGAGTTGCTGACCGAGCTGACGCCCACCCGCATCGACGAGTTGTGCGCTGACGGCACCATCAGCGGCGGAATGATCCCCAAAATTTCCGGCGCGCTGGACGCTGCCAAAAGCGGCGTGAAGGCGGTGCACATCATTGATGGGCGCGTGCCACACGCCATGCTGCTGGAAATTTTGACCGATCAGGCCTTCGGCACCATGATCCGCAGCCATTGATGCCTGCGCCCATGACCGCGCCCAACGACGAATCAGACGACGAACCCCTAGCTGCGGCGCGCAAGCGACCCAGGCCGGGCGAGCGGCGGGTGCAAATTTTGCAGACGCTGGCGGCCATGCTGCAGCAACCCGGTGGCGAGAGGGTCACCACCGCCGCTTTGGCGGCGCATTTGGGCGTGAGTGAAGCCGCGCTGTACCGGCACTTTGCCAGCAAGGCACAGATGTTTGAGGGGCTGATTGATTTCATTGAGCAGTCCCTGATGGCCTTGGTTCGGCAGGTCCAAGAGCGCGAGGCGCCGGGGGCTCAACAGGCGGCGCGTATTGTCACCATGGTGCTGCATTTTGCTGAGAAGAACCCGGGCATGACGCGGGTCATGACCGGAGAAGCCTTGGTGCTGGAAAACGAGCGCTTACAAGAGCGCATGAACTTGTTGTTCGACAAGATCGAGTCGGTGCTGCGCCAGACCCTGCGCGAAGGCGTTGCATTGTCAACATCGGCTTCGACTGCCGCGTCAACGTCCACTCCCGCATCCGATGCGCAGGTCAAGGCCTCACTGATGATGGCCTTTGCCTTGGGCCGGTTGCAACAATTTGCCCGCTCCGGTTTCAAGCGTCCGGTGATGCTGCACCTGGACGCTTGCTTGGCCTTGCTGCGCTGAACGTCAGGGAAGTTTGACCTTGACATAACTGCAAATGGCTCGTTTCTGCTCGACCTGAATCTATGACGGTTGTTTATCTTGGTCGCTTCCAGTGTGATTCCAGAACGCCAACCACTGCAGCTGATTTAAACAGCATTAAATATCCATTTTTGCCGACAATTCCAAAGCGTCATCCACATCAATTCCAAGATAGCGCACGGTGCTTTCAATTTTGGCGTGGCCCAGAAAAAGCTGAACTGCACGTAAGTTCTTGATCCGTTTGTAGATGAGTGTCGCCTTGCAATTGTCAGAAGACACCGATATTTAAATGATTCCGAGCGTTGCCAGAAAGACGGGGCTGAGAATTCTCGACTTCCTCAAACATGGGCGTCAGTTAGGCTGCGGAGCACAGGCTATCTGCCCCAAATCAATGGCGGCACCATTGACAATTTGTGCCACTAAGTGGCACAATTAGCCATGGGACGCGTTTTTAAGACCCGCTACTTCGCTCGCTGGATGCGCAAAACTGAGCTCAGCGATGAAGCGCTCTGCTCTGCAGTTGACGAAATGGCTCAAGGATTGATCGATGCAGACCTTGGCGGTGGGGTCGTCAAAAAACGCGTGGGACTTTCTGGTCGTGGCAAACGGGGTGGAGCCAGAACACTGGTCGCAACCAACAAGGGAAATCGATGGTTTGTTGTGTACGGATTCGAAAAAAATGACCGTGCCAACATATCGGATGATGAATTAGAAGCGTTGAAAGACCTGGCCGCGCAGCTATTGGCGAGGACTGGAAAACAATTGGCTGAGGCCTTGAATGATGGAACCTTAAGTGAGATATGCCATGACCACTAAATCTAAGGCCAAGAGCCAAATTTTTGAAGCAGTCCACGAAACAGTCAGCGATCTTCATCGCCTTGGCTTCATTGATAAACGCAAAATGCGCAAATTTGACGTGCTTTGTCTGGACCCCATCCCCGCATACGACAGTGAAAAAATTCGCGCTCTGAGGGACCATCTTCAGTTGAGCCAAGCAGTTTTGGCTTCGGTGTTGAACACCAGTATTTCGACCGTGCGAAAGTGGGAGATTGGCGACAAGCACCCAAGCGGCCCCTCACTGAAGTTGCTTAACCTGCTTGATCGCAAAGGCCTGGAAGCGGTTATTTGATTGGTTGGGATCAACTGACCGGGGGGGATTTAAAACAAGATCGTTTTACCCGTGACGGTATTACTTGGTTTTCATGGGACTCACATGTCGCGAAAGAGCCGTTCGCAAAGATACGACAAGCCTTATATATTTCTTCAGTAGTGTCCGGTTAAAAAGTGAACAAATTCAACTGCTTAGCGCAGTCAGGTGGTTCGGTTGTGTAAGCATCGGTCTGCAAGGCGCATGAAATCGACGTTTTCT
>CAIWWN010000162.1 GCA_903916355.1 uncultured Burkholderiales bacterium
CCTGAGCGCATTGCGGGCCTGGTGATCGCCGCCAGCAGCCCGGCGTTTGGCCATGCCAGCGGTGATTTTCAAACGCAATTTGTCGCACAGCGTCTGGCCCCGCTGGATGCGGGCCAGACCATGGGCGATGTGGCCGATGCCTTGATCCCCACAATGCTGACGCCCGGCTACCTGGGCGCAGGGCGGGCTTTGGCGCATCGCTGCATGGCCGCTGTACCGCCCGCCACTTACCGCGCAGCTCTGCAGGCCTTGGTGCGCTTTGAGCAGCGCGAAGCCTTGTCCACCATCACCGTGCCCACGCTGTGTTTGGCGGCTGAGCACGATAAAACTGCACCGCCTGAAGTTTTGCGCCGCATGGCTGAAAAAATCCCCGGCGCGCAGTTTGCGTTGCTGCCTGATGCCAGCCATTTGCTTTGCTTTGAGCAGCCTGAGGCTTTCAACACCGTGATCCATTCTTTTTTATCTAAAGCCTTCGCGCCGAGCTGAACCATGATTTTGAAACCCTACAGCCCGATCTGCGGCGAAGACTACCCGCTTACCGACAAGCAACGCCATATGATGCGCATGGCCTATGAGTTGGGGCGCGACAAGTTTGCCGATCGCGCCCCGCAGCTGGACCGCGATGCGCAGTTTCCGTTTGCCAACTACGCCGATATGCGGGACAACGGCTTGTTGGCCTTGTGCGTGCCGGAGGCCCATGGCGGCATGGGCGCGGACTACGCCACCTACGCCATGGTCTCGGCCGAGATCGGTCGCTGGTGTGGCGCGACCGCGCTCACCTTCAATATGCATGTCTGCACCATGATGTGGAGCGGCCTGCTGTCTGAAGACCTGGACATGACGCCCGAGCAGCGCGCCTTGCACCGCGTGCATCAAAAAGCGCATTTCGCCCGCGTGGTGAACGACGGCGCGATTTACGCCCAGCCGTTTTCCGAAGGCGGTGCCGCCGCTGCCGGGGCCCAACCCTTTGGCACCACGGCGGTGAAAACCGAAGGCGGCTGGTTGATCAACGGCAAAAAAATCTTCGCTTCACTGTCCGATGCGGCCGATTTTTTTGGCGTGCTGTGCACCGAGAAAAAACCCGATGCCGAGCTGTCGCGCCGCGACACGCTGTACTTGGCCGTGCCGCGCAACGCCCCGGGGCTGACGGTGGAGGGCGACTGGGACCCGCTGGGCATGCGCGCCACCGTGTCGCGCAATCTGATTTTCAAAGACGTGTTCGTGTCCAGCGACGCGGCGCTGATGCCTCAAGGCATTTACTTTCAGGCCGCCAGCCGTTGGCCGCACATGTTCATGACGCTCTCGCCCACCTACATGGGCATTGCGCAGGCGGCGTACGACTTCACCGTGGCCTATTTGCGCGGCGAGGTGGCGGGCACCGGCCCGGTCAAGCGGCGGCAATTCGCCACCAAGCAGATCGCGGTGGCCGAGATGTTCATCAAGCTGGAGCAAACCCGCAATCTGTTTTTGCGCGCCATTGAAGACGCCAAAATCGATCCGCCCAAGTCGTCTAGGCTGCGTGCCTATGCGGCGCAGTACACCATCATGGAAAACGCGCAAGACATTGCCCGCCTGGCGATCCGCACCTGCGGTGGCCAATCCATGCTCAAGTCCTTGCCGCTGGAGCGCTTGTACCGCGATGCCCGTTGCGGCTCGCTCATGCTGCCCTGGACCGCCGAGTTGTGCCTGGACCGGCTCGGGCGCGAAGCTTTGTACGAGCCTGGCGAGACAGACGAATGAGCCGTTGGGCTTTTGATGGCAATGCCGATGCGGGTGCCGAGTCGTCGCCCCTGGCGGCGCGCTTCGCAAGCTTGGCGCGCAGCCAAGGGAGCGTTACCGCCTTGCGCAATGGCCAGCCCGGTGCAGCCCGCAGCGCGTATGACTTTGCCAAGTTCTGGCGACGCATTGAGCGGGTCACCGGGCACCTGCAAGCCACTTGGGGGATAGGCCGCAGTGACCGTGTGGCTTGGTTGGGCTTGAACCACGAGCTGCAATTGGTCACGCTGATCGCCTGCGCCCGTTTGGGGGCGATCTTCATGCCGCTCAATTACCGTTTGGCGGTGGCCGAATTACGCCAAGTGCTGGACGATGCGCAGCCCACCCTGCTGGTACACGACGCAGAACACGCGTCGACGGCCTGTGCACTGTGTCCCACCGCCGAACCAATGCTCCCCGGCTGCCGCCTTGTTCTGCAAGAGCGCTTGATCGACACCGCATCAGCCCGTGATCTGCAACTGCCTGAGGAACTTGCCGAAACGCCAGTCCTGCTGGTCTTCACCTCGGGCACCACGGGCAAGCCCAAAGGCGCGGTGCACACCCAAGCGGGCTTGTGGGCCAACGCGCAGGCCAGTGATGCGGCGCATGGTTTCACCGCCAGCGACCATGTGTTGTCCACCTTGCCCTTGTTCCATGTGGGCGGCCTGTGCATTCAAACGCTACCGGCTTTGTTGTCCGGCGTGAGTGTCACGCTGCATCCCCGCTTTGAACCCGCCCTGTGGCTGAGCGCCGCGGCGCAAGACCAACCCACGCTGTCGCTGTTGGTCCCCGCCACCTTGCGTGCGGTGCTCGACCACCCACTGTGGCCCGATGCCGATTTGGCCAGTTTGCGCGGCGTGATGGCGGGCTCGTCGACCATTCCCCTGCCGTATTTGCAAGCTTTTCATGACCGGGGCATTCCCGTCGGGCAAATTTATGGCACGACCGAAACTGGGCCGGTGTCCATTGTGTTGCCGTTGGCGCAGGCCGCAGAGCGCATCGGCAGCACCGGCTGGCCGCATGCGCTGGCGCAAGTGCAACTGCGCAACGAGGCGGGCGCTGAGGTGCCGCAGGGTCAGACCGGCCAGGTGCTGATCCGTGCGCCGAATGTGATGCAGGGCTATTGGCAAGGCCCACAGGCCGCAGAGGAACTGAGCGATACTGGCTTGCAAGACGGCTGGTTTGCCACGGGCGATTTGGGCCAAGCCGCAGCCGATGGCTGCATCACCATCGTGGGGCGCAGCAAAGACATGATCATTTCGGGCGGCGAAAATATTTACCCCGCCGAAATCGAAAATCTGCTGACCACCTTGGCGGGTGTGGCCGCGTGCGCGGTGGTGGGGTTGGACGATGCCCGTTGGGGCGAAGTGCCGGTGGCTGCCGTGGTGCGAGCGGCCAACCCCGCGGGCCAAGCCTTGAGCGAACAGGCGGTATTGGCACATTTGCAAGGGCAGATTGCCCGCTTCAAAATGCCGCGCCGGGTGGTCTTTGTCGCCGATCTGCCCCAAAGCGCTTTAGGCAAAGTGCAAAAACCCGTCTTGAAGGCCGCGCTGCAAAGGCAGGTCTAAAGCAGCCCATGGCATGATGCTGGATTGTTGGATCGACAGGAGAGACTCCCATGCACGCATTTCATTTCACCCGCCGTCGCCTTGCACAAGGGGTTGCACTCCTTGCGGTGTTGTGCACCGCCAGTTGGGCGCAGGCACAAAACGCTTGGCCGCAAAAACCGGTCAAGATCATCGTGCCTTTTGCACCCGGTGGCACGACCGACCTCTTGGCGCGCGCCGTGGCGCCCGAATTGTCCAAGGCTTTCGGCCAGCAATTTGTCGTCGAAAACCGGGCCGGTGCTGGCGGCAATCTGGGCGCTGACGTGGTGGCCAAATCGGCCCCGGACGGCTACACCATCTTGATGGGTACCGTGGGTACGCACGGCATCAACCGCGCGCTGTACCCCAAACTGCCTTACGACCCCTTCAAAGACTTTGCGCCCATCACGCTCGTGGCGGCCGTGCCCAATGTGATGGTGGTCAACATCGACAAGGCCAAGGCCATGGACATCCATAACGTCAAGGACTTCATCAAGGCCGCCAAAGCCCATCCTGGTCAGTTCAATATGGCGTCGAGCGGCAACGGTACGTCGATCCATTTGGCGGGGGAGTTGTTCAAAAGCCAGACCGGTATTTTCATGGCGCACATTCCTTATCGGGGTTCGGGTCCGGCCTTGCTGGACTTGATGGGCGGCAGCATGGATGTGATGTTTGACAACCTGCCCTCGGCCATGCCGCTGATCAAATCGGGCAAGCTCAAGGCCTTGGCGGTGACCAGTGCGCAGCGTTCCGGCGCCATGCCCGACTTGCCCACCATCGAAGAGGCCGCCGGGCTCAAGGGCTTTGAAGCCAGCAGTTGGTTCGGTTTGTTGGCCCCTGCCGGCACGCCGGCGGACATCGTCAACCGCATTCAACAAGAATTGGCCAAGTCTTTGAACACGCCGGCCATCAAAGAAAAAATGCTGGCCCAAGGCGCGATTCCGAGTGGCAACACGCCGGCGCAATTTGCCACGTTGATTGAGAGCGAACACAAAAAGTGGGCCGTGGTGGTCAAGGCTTCGGGCGCCAAAGTCGATTGAGGCCTTTGATGCGCTCCATGATCGAGGACAATGGCTGAATGCCCGCCACCGAACTCACCGTCACCTCTTCTGGTCAAGTCAATGGTTTTGAACTGCTCATTCCCACGGGTCAAGAGGGCCCGATCTTGCCGCATGTGCAAGATTGGGTCACGGCGCAACTGAAAGCCAAGAAACCGGTCAAAGACATCAGCAGCAAAGTGCTGGTCAAAGGCATCAAGCAGTGGACGGTGTTTGAGCAAAAAGCCGGCGGGAAAATCGTCCGCACGGTGTTCAAAATCACCTGAACCCAGGCCACTTAGCCCAGTGGCTGGCGCTCACAAGCCCCAAGCGGTCGCAGCGTCAACAATCAGCTTGAGTGAGATGAGAAACAACCCGATTTGCACGCAGCGGTAAAACCAGACGTCGGCGATTTTCTTTGTCAGGTAAGCACCGGCCACGGTGCCCAGCAACGCAGCAGGGATCAGCGCACTGGCTTGGTGTAAATCGTTCATGCTGTAGGGCTGCAGCAATTGGTAAGGCACAATTTTGACCGCGTTGAGCACGGCGAACAACAAAGTGGCCGTCCCCGCAAATTCCATTTTAGGCAAGCGTTGAGGCAGCACATAGACCTGAAACGGCGGTGCCCCTGCGTGCGAAATGAAGCTGGTGAAGCCGGCCAAGGTGCCCCAGAAAATGCCACGTGGCAGGTCTGCACCGTGGGGTTGGGCAGCAACTTTGCGCAGCCAGGTGTTCAGGCAAAAACCGACGCCAATAGCGCCAATCAACAGTTTGGTGGCCGCAACCGAGGTGTAGGACGCGGTGAGCCAACCGATGAAGATGCCGAAGATACCGGCCGGCACCAGGATCTTCAAATTGATGGCGCTGAAGTGCTTGCGGTACAGCCACACACTGACCAGGTCGGAGATGACGTAAATCGGCAGCAGGATGATCACCGCTTGCAGGGGCGGCATGACCAGCGACAGAATCGGCACGCCCAGCATGCCGATGGTGGGCAGGCCGCCCTTGGACAGGCCGACCAACAAGGCGGCCAGACTGGCCAGCAAAAAAGGGGTGTCGATGGTCATCAGCCGAATCGCGTTCGTGTGCTCAATTCGCGCCGCAACATTTTTTGTATTTTTTGCCACTGCCGCAGCTGCAAGCGTCGTTGCGACCGGGGGTGGCTTCGCGGATGACTTGCACCACGCGCGCGCCAATGCTGCGCCAGATTTCGCGCAGGTCGTACACCGCCCACAGCGCTTCGCCGTAGGTGTTCAGGCGCGCTTCGCTGACGCTGGGCGGGCCGTCTTCGCTCAGGGCCGACAAGGTGGGCTCGTCGGTGTCGTCTTCGGTCAAGGCGACGATGGCTTCCAGGCAATGATCGTGCAGATTGGCCGCGTCTTTGTCTTTGGGGGCGACCCATTCATCCGGCCAGTTTTCCACCGCAAACATGAAGCCCAGCGCCCACACTTGGGCGAACGAAGGAATCTCGCCCTCGGCAAAGTCGTCGCGCTCTTCAGGCGGCAGGCTGGCCATGGCGCCGCGAATGTCCATCACTTCGGGGGCATAGGCGCGGTCGTCGTCCAGGGCTTCAATGCCGCTGTCCAGCGCGGTTTTGACTTCTGCAAAGCGCTGCTGCCACAGCGCCATAAAGCGGCTGCGCTGCGCCGCGTCGGCAAAGCTGCCGCCTTCGTCCAAGCCCAGCAGCACAGCCAACCATTCGGCTTCGGGCAGTGGGGTGCGGCAGCAGACCATGGCGGCCAAAAAGCCTTCACAAAACTCCCACTGCGGGGTTTCGTCGTAGCGGGTGCGCATCTCGTCCAGGATGTCGTCCAGGGCGTCAAAGTCTTCGGGCTGCATGCCGTTGTCGGTAGGGTTGAGGGTCGTCATGGTGGAGATCAAAAAAATGAATGAAAGGGCGTCGCAGGCGTTCAGTGGGCCGATGCGACCTCGGCGGCTGCAGGCGCTTGGAACAAGTGGGCGTAAAAAGCCTGACGCTGCGCGTCCACCACAAAGCCGGGTGGCGGCTTGATGTGCGGGTTCAAGTCCACACCCAAGCGATCCAAGCGGCGGCGCATGCACAGCACTTGCGCATCTTTGCTCAGCAGCAGCGCGCGGTGCGTCACCGCCAGGTCAATGAATTTTTGGTCGTCCGCATCCTTGCAGATGCAGGGCGCTTTGGGGGCATCGTCGAGCAAGGTGGCTTGCGCGTCAAAGGCGTGCAAGATGGCTTCGGCGCTGCAGCCCGATGGCGTGATGGGCGCCATGCGCGCCGCCAAATGCGTATACCCCAGCACGCGACGCAATTCTTCGCGCATGGATGCGGTGGCAATCCAGCGCAGTCGGCCCTTACGCAGCGCGTGGCGCAGGCCCTGGGTGCGCGGGTCGTCAAAGATCCACAGATCGAGCACGATGTTGGTGTCCAGCACCGTGAGCACAGCCTCAGAGCTTGTCACGCACCGAACCCTTCATCATGTCAAAGCGGAACAAGCGGCATTCGATGGGGCCGTTCCACATCGGCACGCGGCGGGTTTCTTTCAGACGCATGCGACTGGGCAACTTCAAATCGGGCGTGAGCATCCAAGCGGTCCAGCCGCTGTAGTTCTTTTTCCAATGCGAGGCCAGTTGATTGAAGAAGTCGCCGCCGTCGTCGGTCAGCGCGGTCTCGCGGTGACTGCCTTCGTGATGTCCCTCTTGATGGCGCTCGGCCGCCAAGGCGCCGGGCTCAAAGCCCTCGCGTCCGCGCCCGGCCACACCGGCCGCCGCAATCCGCTCGCCATAAGGGGGGTTGAGCAGCATCAGCCCGGGGACCTCACTGGGCGGCATGCGCTGCAGCGCGTCGCCGCCGCGAAATTCAATCACGCCGGCCACGCCTGCGCGCTCGGCGTTGCGTTCGGCAAAGTCGACCATGCGGTGGGCCACGTCGCTGCCATAGATGAGCGCCGTGGGCTCGTGTTCAGCCGCTTGCGCTTGCTCCAGCAAACCTTGCCAGACGTGGGGTTGGTAGGGCAGGAGTTTTTCAAAACCAAAGCGGCGTAAGCTGCCCGGCGCAATGCCGCAGGCAATTTGCGCGGCTTCAATCGCAATGGTGCCGCTGCCGCAACACGGGTCGTACAAAGGCGTGGTGCCGTCCCAGCCACTGGCGGCAATCATGGCGGCCGCGAGGGTTTCCTTCAAAGGTGCGTCACCTTTGTCGGCGCGCCAGCCGCGCTTGAACAAGGGCTCGCCCGAGGTGTCGATGTACAGCGTGGCGTGGTCGGTGGTCAGGTGGGCGTAGATGCGCACATCCGGCCACTGGGTGTTCACATCGGGGCGCTCGCCGCGCTTGGCGCGAAAGCGATCGGCCACCGCGTCTTTGATTTTCAGTGCGGCAAAGTTCAGACTGGTCAGGGGGCTGTGCTGCGCCGTGACTTCGATCTTGAAGGTTTGCTTGGTGGTGAACCAGATTTCCCAAGCCACTTCGCTGGCCGCGTTGTACAGGTCATTCTCATTGCGGTACATGGTCTGTGACAGTTGCACCAGCACCCGCTGTGCCAAACGGCAGTGCAGGTTCAGCAGCATGGCTTCGCGCCAAGAGGCGCGCACCATCACGCCGCCACGACCGGTCATCAGGTCGTTGCCGGTCAGGCCGGTGATGCCATGCACCTCGTCGGCCAAAAAGCCCTCGACGCCGGCGGCGCAGGGCAAGAACAATTGCAGTGAGTTCACAGTGTTTTACGCAGGTTGGCGGGCGCGATTTTCAGCGCCTCGCGGTATTTGGCCACCGTGCGCCGCGCGCAGTCGATGCCTTGCTCTTTGAGCATTTCCGACAGTTGGTTGTCGGACAGGGGTTTGGCTGGATTTTCGGCCGCCACCAATTGGCGAATCAGCGCGCGCACCGCCGTGCTCGACGCTGCGCTGCCGCTGTCGGTGCCCAGGCCCGAGCCAAAGAAATATTTCAGCTCGAACGTGCCCATGGGCGTGGTCATGTACTTGGCGGTGGTGACGCGGCTGATGGTGGACTCGTGCAGACCGAGCTCATCGGCAATTTCACGCAGCACCAGGGGCCGCATGGCCAGCTCGCCGTGGATAAAGAAATTCTTTTGCCGCTCGACGATGGCGGTGGAGACGCGCAAGATGGTGTCAAAGCGCTGCTGAATGTTCTTGATGAACCAGCGCGCTTCTTGCAATCGTTGCTGCAGACCTTGGTGGCCTTCGCTTTTGCCGCCGCGCAAGGCGTTGGCGTAAATGTCGTGCACCCGCAGGCGTGGCATCACGTCGGGGTTCAGCTGCACTTTGAAGCGCGGTTCGCCGTTGGGCCGGGTGTTGATCACCAGCACATCGGGAATGATCACATGCTGTTCGGCATTGGCAAAGGGCCGGGCCGGCTTGGGCTCCAAGCGCGCGATTTGGGCAATCGCCAGTTTGATGGTCACATCGTCTTCAGCGCACAGCAGCAGCAGGCGCTTGACATCGCGTTTGGCCAGCAACTCCAGCGGTTGCGCGCAGATCTTCAAAGCGGCTTGCCAGACGCGGTCGTCGGGCTCGTCTTCCAGCTTGGCTTTGATCTGCAGACTCATGCATTCGGCCAATCCGCGTGCGCCTACGCCCACGGGTTCGAGCGACTGCAACAGGCTCAGGGCCATGGTGAAACGGTGCACCAGCTCTTCGAGTTGCTCCAGGTCTTCGGTGCCGGCCAGCCCTTCAGCCAGGGACTGCAAAGAGTCTTCCAGGTAACCATCGTCGTTGAGCGACTCGATCAAATAGCGCAGCGCCGCGCGGTCGACTTCAGACAGGCGCAGCGACAGGGCCTGGCGGTGCAAAAATTCGGTGAACGAGCCCAGGCCGCGCGCCAACTCGATGGCATCGGGCGCGTCGCTGTCGTTGCTCGATGTTTTGCGTGAACCCGCGTCGTTGCCCCATTCGCTGTCGTCGGGCGTCATGTCCACGCTGCCATCGCCCTCCCAGCTTTCGGCCACATCCTGCACGGCTTCGTCTTTGGCCACGCTGGCTTCGCTGCTGCTGTCGTTGCCCTGCTCGCGCGCGTCAGTCCCTGACTCTGTACTCGCCTCGGTCACCCGGTCGCCCAAACTCACCCGGGTGTCTGCTTCAGGCAGACCAAATTCTTCAGCCAGCGATTCTTCGGCGGTGCGTTCCAGAAAGGGGTTTTCATCGAGCATCTGCTCGACCTCTGCGCTCAACTCCAGCGTGGACAGTTGCAGCAGGCGAATCGATTGTTGCAACTGGGGCGTGAGCGCCAGATGCTGCGACATGCGCAGGGACAGGCTTTGCTTCATGGCGCAGCGCCTCCTGCGCCTGCAGCGCCAAGGGGCTGCAGGTCGGTGGGGAAGGGGGCGTGGACGATGGTCATGCTCACATGCGGAAATGTTCGCCCAAATACACGCGCCGTACATCGGCGTTGTGGACGATTTGATCGGGCGTGCCTTGGGCCAACACATGGCCTTCGCTGATGATGAAGGCGTGATCGCAAATGCCCAGGGTCTCGCGCACATTGTGGTCGGTGATCAAGACGCCGATGCCACGCGCTTTCAAAAAAGCAATGATGCGCTGGATCTCAATCACCGCGATCGGGTCGATACCGGCAAAGGGCTCGTCCAACAAAATGAAACGCGGGTTGGTGGCCAGGGCGCGGGCAATCTCCACCCGGCGTCGCTCACCGCCTGACAAGGCCACCGACGGCGAGTCATGCAGGTGATCCACGCGCAAGTCTTGCAGCAGTTCTTGCAGACGTTTTTCGATGGCGGTTTCGGTCAACGGCTGGTCGTGCTCGTCGCGCTGCAACTCCAGCACGGCGCGCACGTTGTCGGCCACATTGAGTTTGCGAAAGATCGAGGCCTCTTGCGGCAGATAAGACAAACCCATGCGCGCGCGGCGATGGATGGGCATGCGGGTGACATCTTGGCCGTCGATCAAGATCTGACCGCCATCGGTGCGTACCAGTCCCACGATCATGTAGAACGATGTGGTTTTGCCTGCGCCGTTGGGGCCGAGCAGGCCCACCACCTCGCCCTTGTGGACTTTGACCGACACGTCCTGCACCACTTTGCGCGAGCCATAGGCTTTTTTCAGGTGCAGCGCTTCCAAGCTGCTGACCTGCGCCGCAGCTTCGGGGGGCACTTGCGCTGCGGCCTCTGGGGTCATGGTCGGCTTCCTGTTGGCGCGGTCACGCGCGGGCTGTTGCGCAGCGCTGGCACCAGCGAGTTGCCTGCGGCCTCATCGGCCGTGGTGTTGCGTGGCGTCAGCATGGCCTTGATGCGGGCAGGCGCTGCGCCGTTGGCCAAGCCCGGTGGGTTGGCTTTGGGGTCCACCGTGAAAATCTCGGTGACGTTGTTGTACACAATCAGGTGACCTTGCACCCGGTCCGACAGCCGCGTGCCTTGGTAGGTGCGCAGTTCGCTGCGACCAGTCAGGGTGATCTTGTCGGCGGCGCTGTCGTAACGGACGGTTTCGGCTTCACCCTCGGTAAATTCGTCCAGACCTTCACGCTTTTGCCGAAAAAAGGCCCTTTCGCCAGGCGCAGCCGACATGTCGGCCACTTGCTTGCCTGCGGCGTCTTGCACCACCACCATGTTGGCGGCGCGCAGCACCAAGGTGCCTTTGCTGGCGTTCACGTGACCTGTGAAGGTGGTGGTCTTGCTGGATTCGTCGTGTTTCAGCGCATCGGCCTCGATGTACATCGGCTTGTTGCTGTCGGCTTTTTCGGCGACGGCCCACGGCGGCGCCACAAGGGCGGCCAAGGCCAGCAAGGTGGGTGCAAGTAGAATTTTCATGAGGGCGCGAATCTTGCTTAGATTGTAGGTGCAAGCAGGGGCTCACAAGGCCTTGCAGACGTAAAAAAGTCCGCCAGAGATGAATCGGGCGGACTCGGGGCAAACCGTGTTGCAGTGGGTGGGCTACTTGCCCTGACGCACCTGGGCCAGCAAGGCCTCGGTCACTTGCAGCGCACGCTCCATGCTGCCGGCCATGGAGCCGTCGGTATAAAAGCGCCCTGCAATGCCTAAAGCGGGCACGCCTTCGACTTTGAAGTCGTTTTGCAACTGCACCGCCCGGCGCAACTTGCTGGCCATGCCAAAGGATTTGTAGGTTTCCGCGAACTTGGTTTTGTCCACGCCCTGCTTTTCGGCCCAGGCCTGGATGCTGGCGTCGGTATTCAAGGGCTGCTTGTCGACATGCACGGCTTGAAACACTTTGGCGTGCAAAGTGTCCAGCAGATTCAAGGCTTCCAGGGTAAAGAACAAACGTTGCTGCGGCGCAAAGCTGTCGTTAAACGCCACCGGAATACGGCGCACCATCACGTCTTTGGCGGCATTTTTAATCCATTGGGCCAAGGTGGGTTCAAAGGCATTGCAGTGCGGGCAGCTGTACCAAAAGAACTCAATCACCTCGATTTTGCCAGCGCCCACCTCGTTGGCCTGAGGATGCTCCAGGCGGTTGTAGTCCTTGCCTTCGCTCAGTTTGATGGGCGGGCCGGCTACCGGCTTGGCCGCTGGGGCTTGGGCCCAGGCGGGCAGGGACAGGGCGCTCACGCTGGCGGTGAGGCTGGACAGGTTGAAGTCACGGCGTTTCATATGCATATCCAATCAGAAATCGGTAAGGGGGCCAGATAAGGGCTGCGTCAGCGCTGCACGCGCACCAAGGCGGTTTCGATGCCGCCCGCGTCCAATTTGGACTTGGCGCGCTCGGCCACCTCTTTGTCGTCATAGGGGCCTAAGCGAACCCGGTAAACCTGCCTGCCGGCTTGTTCGCGCTCGCTGATTTTCGCGTCCAGCCCCAGCAGGGTCAACTTGGCGCGCTGCGCGTCGGCCTCTGCCTGGCTGCGAAAAGCCCCGGCCTGAACGAAGTAGGTGAACGGGTCGCCGCTGCCCGAGGCGGGTGGGGTCTGTGCTGTTTTGGATTTGACCAGGTCGCCTAAGGGATCGGCCGTGACAGCGGGCTTGGTCTCGGGCTTGGCCACTTCTTTGGGCGTTTCCTTGGCGGGTTCTTTGCTCGGCTCTTTGGGTGCTGGGGCTTTGGGGACCTCTTTGACCGGTTCTGGCGCCTCTACTTTGCTGCCTTCTTTGGCGGCCTCGGGGGCTTCGGTGCTGCTGGCCGCGGGCTTGCTTTGCAGCGCGCCGTTCGGGTTCCAGTCTTTGTTCTTCTGCGCTTCGGCGGCGTCTTGTTCGGCCGATCGGGGTTGGTTTTTGTTGGTGAACGGGGTGGGCACCTTGGTCACATAAATGGCCACAGCCAAGGCGACAGCCAGACCGATCACCAAGCCGATGATAAAACCTGTGGCGGCGCCACCTCTTTGCGAATGCTGTTTCATCTCTGGACCTTCATCACATTTTGATGGGGGCGGAAACCCCCAAGACCTTCAAGCCATTGTGCAGCACCTGCGCGGTGGCCGCGACCAGGGCCAGACGCGCTTGCTTGATGGCCACATCGTCGACCAGGATGCGCTCGGCGTCATAGTAGCTGTGGTAGCAGGCGGCCAGGTCGCGCAAGTAAAAGGTCACATCGTGCGGCGCAAAGTCGCTGGACGCAGCGCTCAACATGGCCGGGTACTTGGCCAGTTGCAACATCAGGGCCTGCGCCTGCGGACTCTCTAAGGCGGACAAGTCCACGTTTTGGAGGGATGCCACATCGCCGCCGTCGTTCTCGGCCCAGGCACGCAGCACCGAGCAAATGCGGGCGTGGGCGTACTGCACGTAGTAGACCGGGTTGTCGTTGTTCTTCTGGATCGCCAAATCCACGTCGAAGGTGTACTCGGTGTCAGGCTTGCGGCTCAGCAAAAAGAAGCGCACCGCGTCAGTGCTGGTCCACTCGATCAAATCGCGCAAGGTCACATAGCTGCCGGCGCGTTTGGAAATTTTCACTTCCTCGCCGCCGCGCATCACGCGCACCATGGTGTGCAGCACGTAGTCGGGGTAGCCCTCAGGAATGCCCACATTGGCCGCTTGCAAGCCGGCGCGCACCCGGGCAATGGTGCCGTGGTGGTCGGTGCCTTGAATGTTCACCACCTTGGTAAAACCGCGCTCCCACTTGGCGATGTGGTAGGCCACATCGGGCACAAAGTAGGTGAAGGTGCCATCTTGCTTGCGCATGACCCGGTCTTTGTCGTCGCCGTAGTCGGTGGACTTGAGCCACAGCGCGCCGTCTTGCTCGTAGGTCTTGCCCGCCGCTTGCAAACGGCTCACGGCGTGGGCCACTTTGCCGCTGGTGTACAGACTGGATTCGAGGTAGTAGTTGTCAAAACGGACGTCAAAGGCCTTCAAGTCCAAGTCCTGCTCGCGGCGCAAATAGGCCACGGCAAACTGGCGCATGCCGTCCAGGTCATTCACATCGCCACTGGCGGTGAAGGCGCGGTCATCAGAGCACACGGTTTTTTTGGCCAAGAAGTCTTGCGCGATGTCGGCGATGTATTCGCCGTTGTAAAACGCTTTGCTGGCCGGGTTGTCGGGGTCGGTGGGCCAGCAGGTGTCGCCGGGCTTGAAGCCCTGAGCCCTCAGCTGCGTGCTGGTGGCCAAGGTGTTGATCTGCACACCCGCGTCGTTGTAATAAAACTCGCGGTAGACGTCAAAGCCCTGTGTGGCAAACAGGTTGCAAATCGCGTCGCCCAGCGCCGCTTGGCGGCCGTGCCCCACATGCAGCGGGCCGGTGGGGTTGGCTGAGACGAACTCCACGAGCACGCGTTGGCCGTTGTCGGCCTGCTGGCCGAACTGCGCCCCTGCCGCCAGCACCTCATGCACGATGGCTTGCTTGGCGGCAGCCTTGAGGCGGATGTTGATGAAGCCGGGGCCGGCGATGTCGATGGCCTCGACCCAGCGCACATAGGCTGGGTTGGCCATCAAGGCGTCGCGCAGCTGCTCGCCCAGCTGGCGCGGGTTGCGTTGCAAGGGTTTGGCCAGTTGCATGGCCGCCGTGCAGGCAAAGTCGCCATGGGCGGCCACTTTGGGCGACTCAAAAGCCGCTTTAGCGCCCGCACCGGGGAGGATGTTGTCGAGCTCGGCGGCCAAGGCCGCGAGCAATTCTTGTTTGGCTGAAAGCATGCGTCATTTTACGGGTCTGGCAAATCGCCCCTTGCCAGCCCAAGTTCACTGGGGGTAAAGCCTGTTACACAATATGACAACTGCCCTGTCCACGCAGTGGGTGCGCATGACGTTAAATGGAGAATCCAAGCAGGGGGGCGTCTGCAAGGATAAATTTTTCAACATTTCTGACCATTTTTGGAGATACATCATGCGCAAATTCCTTTCTCTTGTGGCTTTGGGTTTGACTTTGGCTGCCGGCGTGGCCCAGGCGGCTGAGCCGGCCAAAGCGGCCGCCCCCGCAGCTGCTGCCGCGGCAACGGCAGCAGCTCCTGCGGCCCCTGCACCGGTGGCTGATAAAACGCCCCAGCAAAGCAAAATGGCGACGTGCAACAAAGACGCCGAAGGCAAAAAAGGCGATGAGCGCAAAGCCTTAATGAAATCGTGTTTGAGCGCCAAGGCCGAACCGGCAGCCGACCCCAAAACCGCTCAGCAAAACAAAATGAAAACCTGTAACGCCGATGCCACCGGTAAAAAGGGCGACGAACGCAAAGCCTTCATGAGTGAGTGCCTGAAAAGCAAGTAAGCCCAGCCCCTGGCGCTGAAACACCCCGTCTTGCGACAGCAGGCGGGGTTTTTTCATGGGCTCGCGGTTTTAGGGTGAGATGGCGACGCCAATCAGAGGCCTATGCATTAGCATTGGCAAAACCGCCAGAAATCACCATGAATTCATCTCCTGTCACGACCCCTGCCCCCTTCACGGCGCCAAGCGTGCCCGTGACCGCCCCCACGCGCGACCAGGTCTCGATTTCTTGCGTCATGCCGGCGCACAACGAGGCTGCGAATTTGCCCCAGGTGGTGGCGCAGGTGTTGACCACTTTGCGCCGCTTGTCGCCGCGGGTCGAGCTGATCGTGGTGGACGATGGCAGCCGCGACGCGACCGTGGCCGTGGTGGAGCAGTTGTGTGGGCAGTACCCCGAAGTC
>CAIWWN010000163.1 GCA_903916355.1 uncultured Burkholderiales bacterium
CCCTTGACCCGACCCACAGGGCATATTTCGTGCCTGCTTTTATGCCGCCACCAGATTTACGCGGAAACTGACAACCATCGACAAGCTGTGCTTTTTTCGAACCTTACTCGGGCTGAATGTTGGCGGCCTTGACCACACCCGTCCATTGCGCCAGATCTTGTTGGAAATACGTTTCAAATTCAATGGGCTTGCCGGGCTTGGCGCTGGTTGCACCTGCGCTCTGCAGGGATTGGCCGTAATCATTGAGCGCCAGCACTTTATTGACTTCTCTGACCAAGTGTTCCATCACTGCGGGCGGCGTCCCTTTGGGGGCCAGTAGCCCCATCCATTGCTGAACTTCGAACTTGTCCATTCCGGCCTCGCTCATGGTCGGCACCTCGGGCAGGCCCGGCATGCGTTGGGTGCTGGTCACGGCCAATGCGCGTACCTTGCCCGCCTTGATTTGCTGCAGCGCAACGGCCGCGTTGGCAAATTGATAGTCGATGAGGCCAGCGATCTGGTCGTTCATGGCCGCCGGCGCGCCTGTGTAGGGCACGTGCACCACGCTGACGTTGTTGCGCGACTTGAACAGTTCACCCATCAGGTGGGCCGGTGAGCCAATGCCAGCCGATGCGTAACTTAATTTGCCAGGCTGGGTGCGCGCCACTTGGATCAAGTCTTGCAATGACTTGATGCTGCTGCTGGGACTCACCACCAAAATGGCCGGCGCGTAGGCCACAACGGCAACACGCTCCAGATCTTTCACGGCATTGAAAGGCATCTTGGGACGCATCGCGGCGTTCATGGTCAGTGCGCTCGTTGTGAACAACAAGGTGTAACCGTCAGCGGGCGCCTTGGCGACCAGTTCTGCGCCCAGGTTTCCGCCTGCACCCACTTTGTTGTCCATGACCATGGGTTGCCCCAATGACATCTGCATGCGCTGGCCTAGTTGACGTGCCGCCACATCCACCAAGCCACCCGCCGGCCAAGGGACCACCACGCGGATCGGCTTGGATGGATAGGTTTCCGCGCCGACGGTCATGGACAGAAAAAAACCAGCCACAGCCAGTGCTGATTGAAGTGCGCGATGCGTTTTGTGTGAAACAACTTTTTTCATATTCAGCTTTCAGAAAAATGAGCAGAGAAGGTCAGAACGAGACTTACTGAAAAGGGGGGAGCGTGGCTAATTTATTTGATAAAAGCCGATAGTTCTAATTATGGTACCATAAAAGTCACAATAGGTGCTCAGTGATGACGCCTGTGGTCTGACTTCAACGATAGCCAAAAAATAATGCTGGACTGAAAAATGAAAACAATTTTCGTTTTGTTTGATTCCTTGGTGCGCAATGCACTCGAGTGCTATGGCGGAACCCATGTGGCAACGCCACAATTCAAGCGCTTTGCCGAGCGTGCCGTCACCTTCAATAACCACTATGTGGGCAGTCTGCCATGTATGCCGGCGCGGCGCGATTTGCACACCGGTCGGCTCAATTTTCTGCACCGCAGTTGGGGCGCTCTGGAGCCTTTTGATCAGTCATTTTCGGAGTTGCTCCGTGCCAAAGGCACTTATACGCATTTGATTTCAGATCACTACCATTACTGGGAAGATGGTGGTGCCACGTACCACAACCGGTATTCCTCATGGGAATTCATCCGAGGCCAAGAGTGGGACAAATGGAAGGCCATGGTGGAGCCGCCGCTGGACCGTTTCAAGAAAATGTACCACCCCATGCAGCAAGCTGAAGGCCCGAACGATGGGCGCTTGCAAGCGATGGTCAACCGCGAGTTCATCAAAGACGAAGCGGACTTCTGCTGCCCGCGCAGCTTCAAGTCAGCGATGGAATTCCTGGACATCAATCGCGCGTCAGACAACTGGGTGCTTCACCTGGAATGCTTCGACCCGCATGAACCGTTCTTTGCGCCAGCGCGGTTTCGTGAGCGTTATCCCAGCGGCTACGAGGGCCCAACGCTGGACTGGCCGCGTTACAAACGCAATGAAGAAAACGACCTTGAGGCACAGGAGTTGCGCGCCAACTATGCAGCATTGTTGAGCATGTGCGATGAATATTTTGGCCGCCTGATGGACTACATGGATCAGCATGACATGTGGAAGGACACCACGGTGGTGCTGACCACCGACCATGGTTTTTTACTGGCCGAGCACGATTGGTGGGGCAAGAACCGCATGCCCTTCTTCAATGAAATTGCACACATCCCTTTGATGATTGCGCATCCGGCTTTTGCACACAAGGCGGGAGAGCGACGCCAGAGCCTGACCCAGACCACAGATTTGATGCCCACGTTGTTGAACCTTCATGGCGTGGATGTGCCTGGAACGGTCGAGGGGCACTCCCTACTGCCGCTGCTGGAACAAGACACGCCGTTGCGCGAGGCCGCGCTGTACGGGATGTTTGGCGCTGGCACGAACATCACCGATGGCCGATACACCTACTTTCGGTATCCGGAGGACATGACCAAGCAAGACTTGTACGAATACACCCTGATGCCCATGCATCTGAAATCCATGTTTGCCGTTGCGGATTTGGCGCAGGCCGAACTGGCGCGGGGCTTCAATTTCACACAGGGCGTTCCGTTACTGAAAGTGCCTGCTCGGCGCAATGCCAAAGGACAACCGGTGGGCCACACCGGGCAAGGCAGCGGCTACGAGGACACGACCACCGTACTCTTCGATCTTCAGGCTGATCCGCATCAACTTCACCCTATACGCGATGCAGAAGTAGAAAATCGGCTGATGGCTCAGATAGACGCGTTGATGCGCAAAAATGATGCCCCCCCCGAGGCCTTTTTGCGCTTGGGTCTACCCGCGCCTCAGCGATGAAAATACAGCAAACCAATCTGCCCAGACCGCCCCTTGTGGTTGCCGGGCAGTTCGGCCAATGGGCCCATATCGCCTGAAAAGCCCAGGCTGCCAAACCAGGCCCAATGCCGGGCAAGGCGGTGTTTGTAGCCCAAGCCCAGTCCCCAGCTGTCGATGCCGGTGCGCAGCGTGTCAGCCCCCAAGCGCAGCGGGCCGTAAGCGTTGCGCCAATGGCCCGCGGTGCCCCAGGTCAAGCCGGCATTCAACACCAATTCACTGCGCGGATCCAGCGGCCATGCGTAGGAAACGCCAAAGCCCAAGGTGCTGCCATCGCCCTTGCCCAGCAAGTCTTGCGTAAAGGCCAGGCCCGCCTGCCAGCGCCGCGTGATCGCCATGTTGGCAACGGCTCGCCCGCGCACGGTGCGCAGCCCGCTTTCTGGCGCGTCTGAACCTTCGCCCCCGGTCAAGGTGTGCAGCTGCAGCGACAGGCTCAGGCTGTAGCGGTGCGTGTCCAGCCACTTGTAATCCAGCGACGAGTCTTTGCGAAAGCTGTTGAAGCGCAGCCATTCGGTGCCATCGCCAATGCCCAATTTCCAGCGGCCATAGCGCAAGCCCACCACCGGCTCCAGCCCGGCCGTGCGTGTGAATTGAGCCAAGTCTGAAGATTTGAAAGTACCGCCCAAGGCGTAGTCCCATAAAGGCTTTTCTGCCGTGTGGGCGGTGTCGGCGTCTGAACGGTTTGCATCGGGTTTGCTGGGGTCTTCGCTGGCGACTTCACCGTCCTCCTGCTCCCAAACCGGCCGGTCTTGCATCAAAAAAGGCCAGTGGATGAAGGGCAGGGGTCCATGCATGATGACCCTGAATTGAAGCAGGAATTTCCTGATTCAGTGCGGTCAAAGTTAGCCCTATTGATCTTGATCAAGTCATGGACTTGAAGGTCAATCTCGGGTGATGCGCACCAACTCCTGCGCGCTGGTGATGCCTTGCTCCACCAGGCGTTGCCCGTCTTCGCGCATCAGCACCATGCCGCTGGCTTGGGCGGCGGTGCGGATGTCGGCTTCGGCCGCTTGGGCGTGGATTTGCGCGCGAATGGCGTCGTTGGTGACCAGCAATTCAAAAATACCGGTGCGCCCGGCGTAGCCGGTTTGGGCGCAATGCGCGCAGCCGCTGCCGTGGCAATGGCTGCACAGTTTGCGCACCAGGCGCTGTGCCAGCACGCCCAGCAGTGAGGAGCTGAGCAAAAACGGCTCAATGCCCATGTCGGTCAGGCGGGTGACGGCGCTGGCCGCATCGTTGGTGTGCAAGGTGGCCAGCACCAAGTGGCCGGTGAGCGAGGCTTGGATGGCGATTTGCGCGGTTTCAAAGTCGCGGATCTCGCCGATCATGATCACGTCCGGGTCTTGCCGCAGGATGGCGCGCAGGGCCTTGGCAAAGGTCAGGTCGATCTTGGCATTCACCTGGGTTTGGCCCACGCCGGGCAGCTCGTATTCAATCGGGTCTTCCACCGTCATGATGTTTTGCCGGTGCGCATCCAGCCGCTGCAGCGCCGCATACAGCGTGGTGGTTTTGCCCGAGCCGGTGGGGCCGGTGACCAAAATAATGCCGTGCGGCTGCGTCACCAACTGCTCCATTTGCGTCAGCACCGGGCCTTGCATGCCCACGGCTTCCAGCGTGAGGCGGCTCTCGCTTTTGTCCAGCAAGCGCAGCACGGCGCGCTCACCGTGCGCACTCGGCAGGGTGGAGACGCGCACATCGACCGCGCGTGCGCCTAGGCGCAAACTGATGCGGCCGTCTTGCGGCAGGCGCTTTTCGGCAATGTCCAACTCGGCCATGATTTTCAGGCGCGAGATCAAGGCCGCATGCAGCGCGCGGTTGGGTTGCACCACTTCGCGCAAAGTGCCGTCGACGCGAAAGCGCACGCTCGAGTGGCGCTCGTAGGGCTCGATGTGAATGTCGCTGGCACCATCGCGCGCGGCTTGCGTGAGCAGCGCGTTGAGCATGCGGATGATGGGGGCGTCGTCGCTGGTTTCCAGCAGGTCTTCGACCGCAGGGAGCTCTTGCATCATGCGCGACAAGTCGGCTTCGGACTCGACCTCGGAGACCACCGCCGCAGCACTGGATTCGCCCGGGCCGTATTGCGCCGAATAGGCTTGGCTGATGCGCTGCACCAGCGCGGGGCCGTCGCTGTGCGTCACGATCAAAGTCTCTGTGCCGTAATGGCGCACGACTTCAGAGACCGCGCTCTTGTCGCTGCTGGGGCTCAGCCACAAAGTGAGGGTCGGGCCGTCGTCTCCCAGCAGCAACTGGTGCGTGCGGGCAAAAGCATAGGGCAGGGGGTAACGCATGGGCTTGGACTGTGATCAGCGCTTGGTGGGGGCTGGCAGCTCAGGCATCACCGCCGAACCCGTGACCGGCACAGCCGAGCTGGGTGGCGGTTGGCTGTCCAGTTGGTTGCTGCGCATTTGCTCGTAACGGTCGATCGACAAACTCTCGGTGGCAGCGGCGTCGCGCATCACCACTGGGCGCAAGAACACCATCAAATTGGTTTTATTGCGGCTGCGGGATTCGGAGCGGAACAGGTTGCCAAAGAACGGAATGTCGCCCAAGCCGGGCACTTTTTCTTGGCTGCTGCTGTAGTCGTCTTGCAGCAATCCGCCCAGCACCACAATCGAGCCGTCTGCCACCAGCACGCTCGATTCGATAGAACGTTTGTTGGTGATCAGGCCCGCTGTAGATGCGGTTTTGGTGTCGATGCTGCTGACTTCCTGAAAAATCTGCAACTTCACCGTACCGTTTTCGCTGATCTGCGGCTTGACCTTGAGCGTCAGGCCCACGTCTTTGCGTTCGATGGTTTGGAACGGATTGACCGTGCCGCCGGTGGTGTTGTTGTTGGTGTATTGACCCGTCACAAACGGCACGTTTTGGCCGATCACGATCTTGGCTTCTTCGTTGTCCAGCGTCACCAAATTGGGTGTGGACAGCACATTGCCGTTGCCGTTGCTTTGAATGAACCGGGCCAAGGCGCCCAACACCAAGGCGCCGTTGCGCCGCTCGCCCAATGCAATGTTCAGGCCCGTCGCCGGTGCGCTCGCGCCAGTGAAATTGCCTGTTGCCGCGCCGCCCGCCAGCGACAGCAAATTGGTGCCACCCACCGAGAAGTTGGTGCCCAGCAGGCCCACGGTGTTGTTGCCGGTACCGGTGCCGCTCATCCACTGCACGCCAAACTCGGCGGCTTTGTCAGCGCTGACTTCGGCGATCAGGCTTTCCACATACACCTGCGCGCGGCGTTGGTCGAGCTTGTCGATCACGGCGCGCAATTGGCGGTACTGCGGCTCGGGCGCGGTGATGATCAACGAGTTGGTGGCCGGATCGGCTTGGATTTGCCCGCCGGTCGAGGGCTGACTGTTGGCGGTGTTGCTGCTGCCTGGGGTGCTCATGGGCGTGGCCGTGGGGATGGTGGTGGCTCCCGTGGTGTTGCTGCGGTTGTCCGCCGTCAAGGCGGCGCGCAAGGTGCCCGCCAATTTGGTGGCGTCGGCGTTCTTCAGGTAGACCACGTAAATATTGCCCGCCGCACCGTTGATGCTGCCGGCGCTGGGTTGGTCGAGTTGCTCAATCAGGGTGCGCACCAAAGACACGCGCGCCGGGTTGGCGGCGCGAACAATCAGCGAATTGGTGCGCGTCTCGGCCAACAAGGTGGTTTTGTATCCGTTGTCACTCTGGCCTGGGGTGGCTGCGGCCGCCGCGTTGGCAGCGCCCGAGTCGATCAACTTTTGTACCAGGGGCGCCATGTCGCTGGCCAGCGAGTGTTGCAGGCGAATCACCTCCACGCCGGTGGCGTTGGACACGTCCAGCGCCGCCACGATGCGGCCCAGGCGCTGCAGGTTGTCGGCGTAGTCGGTGATCACCAGCGCGTTGGTGCCGGGGTTGACGTTGATGGTGTTGTTCGGGCTGATCAGTGGGCGCAGCACCGCCACTAAATTGTTAGCCGACTCATGGTTGAGTTTGAAGATTTGCGTCACGATCTGGCCACCGCCCAAAGGGGCATTGCCCGCATTCACGGCGCCGCTTTGCATCTTCGCTTCAGCCTCAGGCACCACGGTGTACAGGCCTGAAGACTCGACCAAGGCAAAGCCTTGCGTGCGCAGTTGCGAGGCAAACAAACGCAGGGCCTGCGCGGGTGCCACGGGCACGGTGCTGACCAAGTTCATCGTGCCTTTGACGCGCGGGTCCACCACCACGTTGTGACCCGACAAAGTGGCCAGAGTGCGGGCCACCGATTCGATTTCGGCGTTGGCAAAGTTCAGCGTGATGGTCTCGTTGGCCTTGGTCGCCGTTGTACTTGAGTTGGCTTTATGGGTTTGCGCGCTGGCCGGCAGGCTGACCAGACCTGCTGCGCAAAGCAGGGGCCAAGTCAAAGCTAAAAAATGCCAGCGGCGGTGTGTGAACAGGTGTGTGTGCATAAATTTTTAACCCCAAGAAAGGAGGCTGCGCGCGCCTTGGCGGCGGCCGATGATGCTGAGTAAATTGTTCAACGTGGCTTCGTGTTCGGGCGCGGCGCTGGCTTCGCCTTGAAAGCGCAAGCGTTGACCCGACCCTTGCCATTGACCTTGACCGGTCAGCAACAAACTGCCGGAGACGGTGCTGAGCTTCAGGTCCATGCCCGTCGAAGGCGCAGCCGCCGTGGTGATGTCCACTTGGTAAGTACCAATCGGTTTGAGGGGCGACAGGCGCGAGGCCATGTTGTGGGCGGTGATCTTCACGCTGCCTTGCGTGCGCAAGCGCCCGCTGTGCCACTGCAGGCGCAGCTGCTGGGGTGTGATGGCCAAGTCGCCTTCCGGCTGCAAGGTGTTCCACGGTGCGCCCAAGCCCGAGAGCAATGCGGCGGGCCAGGTGGAGGGAGTGTCAGACAGCTGCAACTGCGCGCCGTCCCAAGCGGGTGAAATGCGCAACTGCAAAGGCGTGGGCATGCAGCAGTCTGAGCGCAGGGTCAACTGGTGCTCCGAATTCAAAGGCTGCAGCGCCCAGGTGATGCGCCCCGGCAAGGCCTGCGCATCGCGGCTACCTGCGCCGCCCGTCAAGACGACTTGCGCCGACCCTTGCCAGACGGTGCCGCGCGCTTCTTGCAGTTGCAATTGATCGTGTGTCGCCAGGGCCACCGCTTGCGACAGCCATTGCGCCGGCGCGTACAGCAACAAGGTACTGAACAGTCCCAGCACAAGGCCAGCCCAGGCCCAGCGCCAGGGTGCGCCAGCTGGACGCGCTGCCGCGCGGCGTCCGGTCCCGCGTGCGAAAGACGTGGACACAGAGCTTATGGCTGGGGCGAGTTTCAAGGTCATGGGTCAATCGACCTTAGGGCGCGGGCAAGCTCAACACCACCGAGCCGCTCCAAGTGGCTGCGCTGAGCTTTAAATGGGCTTGCACAGGCACCGCCCGCGCTTGCGTGCGTACCTGGGCCAGCCAGGTGGCCAAGGCCGGCGCCGGCACGGCCTTGAGGGTCACGGTGCTGCGATCGCCCACCGTTTGGAGTTGCGCGCCGGTGGCCAAGAGTTCGGTGGTGTTGTTTTGCAGGGCCCGCAGCGCTTCGGCCTGGGTCATGCGGGGTTGTTGTTGCAGGGTTTGGGCTTGCGCCTGCAGGTCTTTGAGTTGCTGCCATTGCGCGTCGACAGCGGCTTGTTGCGCTGGCGCTTCGCGCACGGTGCGCAGGGCTGGGGCCAGGGCCAGCCACCAGACCAAGGCCACGGCGAGCAAAGTAGCGCCCCAGCTCAGCAAACCTTGTTCTCGTGGGCTCAAGGTCTGCCAACGCTGACCCAGCGCCTGCACCGCCGTGGCCATAGGCTTGTGGGGCTTCAAACTCATGGCGTGCTCCTGGGCGTGGACGTTGTGATCTGGGTGGTGATCACCCAATCGGCACCCTCGCGCCGAGCTTGAACCTGCTGAGCTTGCAGCCGTGTTTGCATGGGCCCGATCTGAGCCTCGGTCAAGGCCAGTTCTTTCAGGCGCAGTTCACCGGCCTCAAAATCAATTTGGGTCACCGCTTGGCCTGCGGGCAGGGCTTGACCCAAGGCCGCCAAAAGCGGCTCCAGACCATCGCTGCCCGTTTGTCCTGCCGCTTGCCGCAGGCGCTGCACTTCGCGGCGCATTTGCAAAGGCGCATCCACCACCACTTGAATCTCAGGGAAGGTCTGCGTCATCACCTGCCCCATGCTCGTTTGGCGTTGGCGCAAGTCGGCTTGGAGTTTCCAGGCCCAGGCGTTCAGCCCCAGTAATTGGCTCAGTACCAGCACGGCCAGCCCCCAGCGGGCAGGGCGCCAGGCGCTGGATTGCCACAGGGTTTGCTTGACGCGGCCCAGCGTTTTGAGCCAACGCGCCGAACCTGTGGCGGCCAAGTCAAATTGCGCCAAATCCCAGTCGCTCTGCGCCGCCGTGAGCAAGCGCTCAGCCGGTTGCACCAAGCGGGGTTTCAGGTGCAGCTGGTGTTCAGCCGACTCGGCCACAGCGGGCTCAGCGCTCAATTGCGCGCTGGTCAGCAGATCGGGGCTCAAGGCCTCTAAACCCGAGGGGAAGGGCAGGCCCCATACGCCTTGCGCGGCACTGACCCACAGCCAGGCGGCCTGCGGTGTGCCGGTCACCAGCAACTGGGCGGCGACGCCGGCGGCTTGAGGGTGGAGTTCTGGCACCACGCGGTTGACCGAAATGTCCGCTGCCTCCAGCGCTTGCAAGTGGCCTTGCAGCCAAGCCTTGTGGCACACGGCCACCCAGGTTTTTTGCCCGGCTTGCCATTGGGGTTGCAGCGCAAAGTGCAGTTGCGACGCTTCGCCCAGCACCCGCTCTTCCAACAAGCCGACCAATACCGCGCGCAAGTTGGGGCCGCTCAGGGCTTTGCCGGCTGGTAAGTCCACCGCGTGCCACGACAGGGCGGTGGCAGGCACCACGGCCACCACGTCGGCGTTGCGGCCTGTGCGGGGCAATAGATGGGCCGCAGCCTCACGCACCGAGCCTGTACCCGGCCCTTCGGTGAGGGCATACAGGCTGTTGGGAGAGGCCGCCGCCAGGGGCAGCGAGATGATCAATGAACTCATGGCTGTGCAGATTGTAGGAGTCTGGCGCTCTGTGGGGTATTTGTCACCGTGATGGGTTGGTGACTCACCGCGCGGTAACGCCACAAGATGGTGATTTTGGGTCCATTGCGCTCGACCAGTAACTCGTCTTCTTGTACCGTGTCTTCCAGCCGGATGCGGCCGCGAATGAAAAAGTATTTGCTTTTGAGATCGTGCAGTTTGGGGTCCACCAGCGACCCCATGGCTTTGCTGGCGGCTTCCAGGGTTTCCAATGGAGCCCGATTGGCCCGCTGCCGCACAAACTGCTGCGCCGCCGCCATGTCCAGGCCGAGCAGGCTGGCGTAAATGACTTCAGGTCCAGCGGTGTTCAGGTTCAGCGCTGTGGCTTCGGGCAAGACCGAAACATAAGGCGCCAGTAGCGCCGTCGTGCGGGGGCTGAGGCCCAGCCAGACCAATTGCGAAGTGTGCTGCGGCATCAAGGGTGCGTTGCCGGTGCCTGTGGAGGCGGAAGCGTTGTTGGTGGCGGGGGATGCCGCTTGCTGGGCGCGCAGCAGTTGTTGCTGCAAGGTGTTCAGCTCATTCAACGGCAAGCCCAACAACGTGAACAGCTTGGCAAAGCTGGCCAGACCGGCGACTGAGGCTTGACCGTTGTCGATCAGGTTGCGCACATTCAGGCGCGACTGGGCGTCGGTGATGGCCCCCGACAAAAACACCTCCGGGTCGCCTTCCCGGGCTTGTTTGTCTTGCGATAAAAAAGCCGACAACTTGGACTCTTGCAAGCCCAGCGCCCAGGGCTCGGCCAGGTGGTCGGCCGGGCCTTTGTCTTCGCGCAAAACCAGGCGCGAGAAATCCAGCGCACCGGTCAACAGCCACGCGGTTTGGGCGCGCGATCGCTCGGCGCTTTCAACCTCCACATGGCGCCACTGCTGCCACAGCGCGGCGCTGGCCAGGGTGGCGACCAAGGTCACGGTGATCATGGCGCTGATCAACGCCGCGCCGCGCACCTGTTGTGGGCGGGCGTTCACGGTGCGGCCCCGGTCAAGGTGGGGCTGACCCAGTCCAGCGTGAGCTTGCCGCTCAGGCTGGGCCCGGCGGGCAGGTCGAGCACCAGACGAATGCCGTCGGGCGGGCCACCGGGGGTGGCGTTGCTGGCGCTGCCCGGGGTCGCTGGCGTCGTGCCTTCGCTCGACAGCGGGTTGCTCCAAGCCCCGCCGCGATGGAAAAAGATTTGCCACTGTGACACGGCGCGCACAGAGACTTCTTGAAGCCGGTCTTCGGCGCTCGGAGTCTGGCCCCAGGTCTGTGCGCGGGCCCAGGCGGTGGTCCAGTCGGCGCGTTGGCTGATGGGGGCTGATGGCCAGCGTATCCAACTGCCGCTGCCGGTCCCGCCATCGTTGCGCAAGGTCCAAGCCACCACTTGCAAGCTGGCCGCCTCGCTCACCGGATGGCGGCGCGTCAGGCGCAGCACCCGGCCGTCCCAGTCCAGCGCCGCCGTGCCGGGCAGGTTGACCATGGCATCGAGGTCGGTGCGCCATTGGGCGAGCCCCACTTGCAGGGTCAAGGCATCGTCAGCGCGCGCTTGCAATTGGCTTTGGGCGCGGCTCATACCGTCAATGCCGCGCCAACTGAGCATGGCCATCAAGGCCATGATCGAAATCGCCACCAGCAACTCAATCAAGGTGAAACCGCGGTCTTGGCGGCGCATCAGTAGCGCCCCATCACGGTGGAGATGGTGAATACCGAAGTGGCCCCTTCGCTGACTTTGGCGTCGACGCGGCGAAAGTTCGGGTTGGGCGTGGTTTGCACCGACAGTGTCACCTGCAGTTGTCGGCCTGCCTGCTCGCAAGGCAGCACCGTGTCGCCGGTGTCGGGCAGTTGGCGCAACAGTTTGAGTCGGCCCAGTTCGTTTTCGGCGCACACCTGGGCCAGCAAAGCGAGGGTTTGCCGCTCGGCATTGCGCCCCAGCGAGGCCGTGGCTTTCAAGCCGGCCATCAGCGCGATGGCCACAATGCTCAGCGCCACCAGCACTTCGATCAGCGTGAAGCCTTTGGAGGTTGACGCGTTCATGGCGGGCTGGTTTGCACGCTGAAGGGGCGCAGCCCATCGGTGCTCACCCACAAGCGGCTGCCGTTGCCGTTGGGACTGGCCGAGTCGGCGCTTAAAGCCACCGACTGCGCGCCGATCAGCGGCTCTGGGCCCAGCAGCATAGGCGTTGCGTTCAGGCTGCGCGTTTGCGGGTTCAGCCACTGGGTGGGCAAGGGCGTGCCGGGCAAGCCTTCAAAAACAAAAAATTGGGTCTCGCCTTGCATTTGCGTGCGCCACAGCACGGGGACGCCGCTGGCGCGTGAGCGGGTGCGGGCGGCATCGAACAAGGCGGCCAGGCGCTGTGCGTCGCGGGCCAAGGCGCTTTGCGCCGAGTCGCGCATCGACAGGCTGACCCCCGCCGTGCCGATGGCGATGATGGCCAGCACCACCAACAATTCAATCAGGGTGAAACCGAGATGGACAGGGCGAAGGCGTGCGTAGCAATGCGGCCCTTGCAGGGGCCTAAGCTGCTTATTGCCAGCTGCCAATGTCGGCATTGTGGCCTTCACCGCCCGATTGACCGTCGGCACCAAAAGACAGCACATCGACCTCGGCTTTGAGGCCCGGGTTCATGTACAGGTAAGGGCGGCCCCAAGGGTCGGCGGGCAGCTTGTCCAAATAGGGTTTCCAGTTGAGGGGCACAGGCTCGGTGCTGGGCTTGGTTACCAACGCTTGCAGGCCTTGCGCGCTTGATGGGAAGCGTTGGTTGTCCAGCTTGTAGAGCTTGAGTGCTTGCATCAAGTTGCCGACATCGGTGCGCGCGGCGGTGACCCGGGCATCATCGGCGCGGCCCAAGACGTTGGGCACGATCAAGGCAGCCAAGACGCCAATGATGGCCAGCACCACCATCAATTCAATCAAGGTAAAGCCGCGTGGCTTGCGGGCTTGTTGGCGCACGGGGTGATGCGTCGTGGTCGGCAGGGTTGAGTTTGTGGATGTCATTTCATTCGCCTCTTGCTGCGGGCTCGTGGGAGCGCAGGCGCAGGGCACATTGCCCCGCCCTTTCCATCATAATCGCAGTATGTTACGCACTCTTTCTTCGACCCTCACGACACGCTGGCTGGCGGGTTTTTCGACCTTGGTCGTCTGGGCGGCTGCCGCAGCTGTGGTGGCCTATTGGGCGCTGCAGTTTGCGGGTGTGAGCGGCCCTGCCTCGCAGGCCCCCACGGTCGCAAGGTCCTCTGCCGCAGAGCCGACCGTGGCCGATGTGCAAAAGGCTTTGGGCGCTGCTTCGGCCCCGACGGCGGTGACCACGGCCGATTCCAGTGGGCGTTTTGTGTTGTCGGGGGTGGTGGCTTTGAATTCGGGTCAAGGCGCCGCCCTGATCGCGGTCGATGGTCTGGCGCCCAAGGCCTATAAAGTGGGTCAAGCCGTGGCCGACGGTTTGCTGCTGCAGTCACTGGGGCCGCGCCAAGCGCGATTGGCAGCATCGGTTGACGGCCCCGCCCTCATGACTTTGGACATGCCCGCTTTGGCTGCGCCCGCCACAGGCGCCAGCCCCAAGCCCTGAAACGGAGGGGCTTGAACTAGGCTTATTTCTGTAGAAACAAGCGGTACACCGGGTTCTGGGTTTCTTCCACATACGGAAAGCCCAGAGTGTCCAAGAACTTGGCAAACGCCTTGCCGTCTTTGGCCGGCACTTGCAGCCCCACCAAAATGCGGCCGTAGTCCGCGCCCTGGTTGCGGTAGTGGAACAGGCTGATGTTCCAGCCCGGGCGCATCAGGCTCAAAAACTTCATCAAGGCCCCCGGCCGCTCAGGGAACTCAAAGCGCATCAAGCGTTCGTCTTGCGACAAGGCCGCATGCCCGCCCACCATGTGGCGGATGTGCTCTTTGGCCAACTCGTCGTGCGTCAGGTCCAAGGCCTCAAAACCGTGCTGACTGAAGTTCTTGGCAATTTGCGCGCTCTCGCCCTTGCCTTGGGTGGTCAAGCCGACAAACACATGGGCCTGGGCCGAGTCGTTCATGCGGTAGTTGAACTCGGTCACATTGCGCGGGCCGCCCGGCAGGCTGCCAATCAGCTCGCAAAAACGCTTGAAGCTGCCGCGCTCTTCAGGAATGGTGACCGCAAACAAAGCCTCACGTTCTTCGCCCACTTCGGCCCGCTCAGCGACAAAGCGCAGGCGGTCAAAGTTCATGTTCGCGCCGCACAAAATCGCCGCGTAAGTCTGGCCCTTGGTTTTGTGCGTGGCCACATACTGTTTGATGGCCGCCACCGCCAAAGCCCCAGCGGGTTCAACAATGGAACGGGTGTCGACAAACACGTCTTTGATGGCGGCGCACACCGCGTCGGTGTCCACCGTCATGAACTCGTCCACCAAACCGCGGGTGATGCGGAAGGTTTCTTCGCCCACCAGCTTCACCGCGGTGCCGTCAGAGAACAAACCCACATCGTTCAAGGTCACGCGCTTTTTGGCGTGCACCGAGGCGATCATGGCCTGCGAGTCGTTCATTTGCACGCCAATCACCTTGATCTCGGGGCGCACGGCTTTGATGTAGTTGGCCACACCGCTGATCAGCCCACCGCCGCCAATCGCCACAAACACCGCATCCAGCGGGCCGGTGTGCTGGCGCAGCATTTCCATGGCGATCGTGCCTTGGCCGGCAATCACATCCGGGTCGTCATAAGGGTGGACAAAGGTCAGCTTCTTTTTCTTTTCCAACATGGCCGCGTGTTGGTAGGCGTCTGAATAGCTCTCGCCAAACAGCACCACCTCACCGCCCAAAGCCTTGACCGCGTCGATTTTCAGTTGCGGCGTGGTGGTGGGCATGACGATGATGGCCGTGCACCCCAGGGTCTTGGCGCTCAAGGCCACGCCTTGGGCGTGGTTGCCGGCGGAGGCGCAAATCACGCCTTTTTTCAGCTGCGCAGGCGTCAGGTGCGCCATCTTGTTGTAGGCCCCGCGCAGTTTGAAGCTGAACACCGGTTGCTGGTCTTCGCGCTTGAGCAACACCGTGTTGTGCAGGCGTGCGGACAGATTGGGGGCTTTGTCGAGTGCGGATTCGCGCGCCACGTCGTACACGTGGGCATTCAAAATGCGTTTGAGGTAATCCGCTGGAGTGAGGTGTTTGGTCGCCATGCCCCATGATAACGGGCCAAAAAAATGCCCCTAGCCTTGCGGCTGGGGGCAAATCCACCTTTTCAGAGGGTGGAGGAGACAAACGGGGCGTACAAAAAAAGCACGCCTGCTCGGAAGTTTAACGATTTTTTGCTGCACTGCAACACTTAGAGTGTTTCAAAGTGCAATTTTCTGTCAACTTGGCAACATCGGGCGCAGGCCTCAAGAGGCTTTAGGATGGGGGTTTTGACCTGCGAAAGAAACAAGATGGAATGCACAGTGAGTTGGACCGGCGCATCGGGCACCCGTTCGGGCATGGGTTTTGTGGCCGAAACCGGCAGCGGCCATGTGCTGATGATGGACGGCGCCCCCGATGCCGCCAAGCCCGAAAACGGCGGCCAAAACCTGGCGCCACGCCCGATGGAGACGGTTTTAGCCGGCACCGGCGGCTGCACCGCCTATGACGTGGTGCTGATTTTGAAGCGTGGCCGCCACGATGTGCGCGGCTGCAGCGTCAAACTCACCTCGGAGCGTGCCGAGGTGGACCCCAAGGTGTTCACCAAGATCCACATGCAGTTCACCGTCACCGGCAAAGGCATCCCACCCAGCGCCGTGGAGCGCGCCATTGCCATGAGCCACGACAAATACTGCTCGGCCAGCATCATGTTGGCCAAAATGGCCGAAATCACGACCGGGTTCGACTTGGTTGAAGTGGCGGCTTGAAAGCACCGAAGCCTGGCAAATTTCTGAGGGCGTGGATGAAATCCCTGAAAATATGGAATTGCTTTCCATATAATATGGACTCATGATCCCTCGCACACTCAGCCAAACCATTCGTCAAGTCAGCAACAGCTTTCCAGTGTTAATGCTCACAGGGCCGCGACAGGTCGGGAAAACCACCTTGCTTGAAATGTGCAGCGCGGGTGAAAGAGCCTATGTCAGCCTCGATGATCTGGAGATGCGACGTCTTGCGCAGCAAGACCCCGCGCTTTTTTTGCAAACATGGCCTGCGCCGGTGACGATTGATGAGGTGCAATACGCGCCGCAGCTTTTCAGTGCGATCAAAATGGCCGTGGACAAGGACGGACGAAACGGTCTTTTCTGGCTGACGGGTTCACAAAAATTTGAGCTCATGACCGGCCTGACCGAAAGTCTGGCGGGCAGGGTGGCCATTGTGGATCTCTTGGGCTTGTCGCAAGCCGAGCAGCAAGACCGTGCAATTGAATCGCAGCCGTTTGTGCCCACACCAGACTGGATTCGCAAGGCGCGAGAAGTGGCAAAACCCGTGTCACTGAAGGCCCTGTATGAACAGATCTGGTTAGGCGCGTATCCGCGCTTGGTCGCACAAGGGGTCCAAAGTCGTGATGTGTATTACAGGTCTTATATTCAGACCTACGTACAGCGTGATGTGCAAGACCTGCTCAAGGTCTCAGACCCGTTGAGCTTTCACCGATTTTTAAGTGTGGCAGCAGCCCGAACAGGACAATTGCTCAACTACGCCAACATGGCCAATGAACTCGATATCGACAACAAAACCGTAAAAGCATGGTTGTCCGTGTTGCAAGCGTCGGGGCTGGTGTATTTGCTGCAACCCTATCACCGAAATTTGACCAAGCGGATGATCAAGTCGCCTAAGTTGTATTTTCTCGATACGGGCTTGGCTGCGTACCTGACCAAATGGGGATCGTCCGAGGCCCTTGAAGCGGGCAGCATGTCAGGGCCTATGCTGGAGACATGGGCGGTCTGCGAAATTCTCAAGAGTTATTGGCACAACGGCAAAGAAGCGCCCTTGTATTTTTACAGAGACACCGAGCAGCGAGAGATCGATCTCCTGATCGAAGCCGACGATGTGATTTACCCCATTGAGATCAAAAAAACCGCAAGCCCCTCTTCACAAGCCACTCGTCAGTTGTTTGCAGCTCAGAACTTGGGTAAAAAAGTGGGCCCCGGCGCCGTGCTCTGCCTCACGGCGCGAGACGTGCCGCTGTCAGACAGCGTGACTGCGATACCCATGGCCTATTTGTAAAACCAGTCGCCGCGGCCCTAAACCCGGTGCGCCACGGTGGTCATTACCTTGGCGGCCAGCTTCATCAAGCCGCGCACTGGCAGTGGCAAGTCCACCGCCCCGGCTTTTTCGGCCATTCGGGCGTGGGCCACTTCATCGGTCTTCATTTGCTGCACGATGGCGCGTGACGCGGAGTCATTGGCTGGCAACAGGTCCATGTGGCTGACCAAATGGGCTTCGACTTGGCGCTCGGTTTCCACCACAAAACCCAGACTGACACGATCCCCGCCCAGCTTGCCTGCGGCAAAGCCAATGGCAAAGGCCCCGGCGTACCACAGCGGGTTCAAAAACGAAGGGCGGTCGCCCAACTCGGCCAGGCGCTCAGCCGTCCACGCCAAGTGATCGGTCTCTTCACGGCAAGCCGCGTCCAGCTGCTGCCTCAGAGCCGGGTCTTTGCAGCTCAGGGCTTGGCCCGTGTACAGCGCTTGGGCACAGACCTCGCCGACATGGTTCACCCGCATCAAGGCACCTGACAGGCGCCGCTCATCGTCGGTCAACGGTGCCGCCATGTCTTGGGCGCGCGCCAAGGGCGTGGGTCTGGCTGAGCGGGGTGTGGCAAACAAGGTGCGCAGGGCGCTGTCGGCGGCGTGTATCAGTGCATCGGTGGTCATAGGTGAAGTTTAGCGCTGCGCCAGGGCCAGAGGCGTTGACCTTGCGCAACACCGTTTCAGAAGCCAAGAATAGATTTTGTTGCATTCGGGCAACAAAAAGAAAGGTTTAAAAGCCCTTTTCTGCGATTTTCTTTGCGCATCGGGTGCCGGTCTGGTGAAATACATTCAACTTCCCTCAACGGAGGTTGGTTTGGAGTCAAGGGCGGTGGAAAACCACCCCTTCGGTTCCAGCACTTCTTAAACCTTGGAGAATTTTGCAATGAAAAAATCCCTGATTGCTTTGGCTGCTTTGGCCGCCACATCTGCTTTCGCACAATCGACTGTCACCATCTGGGGCGTCGCTGACGCTGCCTACGCTAACTACAGCCAAGGCGGCGTGAGCAAAAGCTTCATGACCACCAGCGGTAACTCATCCAGCCAACTGGGTTTCAAAGGTACTGAAGATCTGGGCGGCGGTATGTCTGCTAGCTTCTGGTTGGAAGCCCAATTGAACAACGACACTGGCACTGGCGCTGGGTACAACTCGACCACAACTGGTACTAACAACAGCAACGGTGGCTTGTACTTCAACCGTCGCAGCACTATTGACTTGGCTGGCGCCTTCGGTGCTATCCGTATGGGTCGTGACTACACACCTACATTCTGGAACCACACTGTGTTTGATCCGTTCGGCACTTTGGGTGCTGGTGCAGGCTCCAACATCACATTGGCTGGCAAAATCAACACTTTGACAGCTGCCCGTACCAACAACGGTTTCTCATACCTGTACGGTATTGCTCCTAACGGTGGCAGCCATGCTTTGGGTTCCACTGGCGTGTACGCACAGATCACAATGGCTCCAGCTGAGAACTTGTCGAACAACGGCGCTGTTGGTGCTGCTGGTCAATACCAAGGTGCTCGTGCTGGTTATGCCAACGGTCCTTTGAATGTGGCTGTTGCTTATTCTGTGTCCAATAACAGTGCTACTGCTACTACCCAGTACAAAGAAACCAACATCGCTGGTTCTTATGACCTGGGTGTGGCTAAACTGATGGCTATGGCCGGCACAAACGATGTGTCCACTGCTGCCATGAGCAAGCAAACCTACTACCGCATTGCTGCGACAATCCCAATGGGTGCCGGTTACATCCCTGTGTCCTACAACACTGTTTCGTACAACGATGCTACAAGCACTGGTGCTAGCCAGTTTGCCATCGGTTACGTTTACAACCTGAGCAAGCGTACAGCTTTGTACACCACTTACTCTGCTATCAGCAACAAAAACGGCGGCACTTACACCTTCTTGGGTGGCAACGGTGGCGGCGCTCCTGGCTTGC
>CAIWWN010000164.1 GCA_903916355.1 uncultured Burkholderiales bacterium
GCCATTCTCTGAGAGCGACCCTGTCAATCATCCTGTGAGCCTGTACGCAGCCACCAAAAAAGCCAATGAGCTACTGGCCCACAGTTACAGCCACTTGTACGATTTGCCAACGACTGGATTGCGCTTTTTTACAGTCTATGGACCTTGGGGACGGCCCGATATGTCGCCGTGGCTATTTACAAGTGCAATTCTGGAAGGTCGCACCATTGATGTCTTCAACCACGGCAAGATGCAGCGCGACTTCACTTACATCGATGACATTGCCGATGGAACCGTGCGTGTGCTTGACCGCGTCGCGAAGTCCAACCCTGACTTCGATACCAATGCGCCCAACTCTGCAAACAGCTACGCGCCGTTCAGGGTGTACAACATTGGTAACCACACACCAATAGAGCTAATGACCTTCATCCAGACGATCGAAAAGTCGCTCGGGCAGGAAGCGAGAAAGAACTATCTACCCATGCAAGCTGGCGACGTCGTCGCTACCTATGCTGATGTGGATTCGCTGAGTCAAGATACCGGATTTCATCCCAAGACTAAGCTGACCGATGGAATTACACAGTGGACTGCTTGGTACAAAGGCTATGACACGATGACCCGTGATACTAACCATGATGAAGCGGCATGTTGAAAACATGCGAATGAACTTGTCCACGTGAGAGGAAACTCATAAAGATGAAAGCCGTTATATTTGCCGGTGGCCTCGGCACCCGAATTTCCGAGGAAACATCCACCCGTCCCAAGCCGATGGTTGAAATCGGGGGCAAGCCCATTCTCTGGCACATCCTAAAGATGTATTCCCATCACGGCATCAACGACTTCGTGATCTGCTGCGGCTACAAGGGTTACGTCATCAAGGAATACTTCGCCAACTATTTTTTGCACATGTCCGACGTCACCTTCGACATGAGCAAAAACACCATGGAAGTGCACCAGCAAAGCGCCGAACCCTGGCGCGTGACCCTGGTCGACACCGGCGACAACACCATGACTGGCGGGCGCCTCAAGCGTGTGGCCAACTACGTCAAGGACGACGACATGTTTTGCCTGACTTACGGCGACGGCGTCAGTGATGTCAACATCACCGAGCTCATCGCCTTTCACAAGGCTCAAGGCGTCAAAGCCACCCTGACCGCCACCATTCCGCCCGGTCGCTTCGGTGCACTGGACATCTCGGGCAGCAAAGTCAACAGCTTCATGGAAAAACCCAAAGGCGATGGCGCCCTGATCAACGGCGGCTTCTTTGTGCTCTCGCCACGGGTCCTGGACTACATCGCCGACGACCAGACCATCTGGGAACGCGAACCCCTGGAGCGTCTGGCGCAGGAAGGCCAGCTAGCCGCTTTCGAGCACACCGGCTTCTGGCAACCGATGGACACCCTGCGTGACAAAACCCAGCTTGAAGAGCTTTGGCAATCGGGTCAGGCGCCCTGGAAGACATGGTCATGAATCCCGATTTCTGGCGCGGCAAACGCGTCCTCCTGACCGGCCACACCGGCTTCAAGGGCAGCTGGCTCAGCCTGTGGCTGCAAAGCCTGGGTGCGCAGGTCCACGGACTGGCGCTGGAGCCTCCCACCATGCCCAACCTGTTCACCGTGGCCCAGGTGACCAAAGGCATGGCAAGCCACACCCTCGGTGACATCCGTGACCTGGCCACCGTGCAACAAGCCATGCAGGCAGCGCAGCCCGACATCGTCATCCACATGGCGGCCCAGCCGCTGGTGCGCCTGTCTTATGCCGAGCCGGTCGAAACCTACGCCACCAATGTCATGGGCACCGTCCACGTACTGGAGTCTGCCCGCCACACGCCTAGCGTTAACACAATAGTGGTCGTCACCACCGACAAGTGTTACGACAACAAGGAATGGGATTGGGGCTACCGTGAAAACGAATCCATGGGCGGGCATGACCCCTACAGCAACAGCAAAGGATGCGCCGAGTTGGTTACCAGCGCCTACCGCAACTCCTTTCTACAAAACAGCGGTATCGCTGTGGCCAGTGCCCGCGCCGGCAATGTAATCGGCGGCGGTGACTGGGCTGCAGACCGCCTGGTGCCCGACATCTTGCGCGCCTTTGAAGCTGACCAGCCCGTCACCATTCGCAACCCCCACGCCACCCGACCCTGGCAACATGTGCTGGAGCCCTTGTCAGGTTACCTGAGCCTGGCCGAGCAGCTCTACACTCAGGGCCAGGCCTTTGCCGAAGGCTGGAACTTCGGCCCTAAAGTTGATGATGCCCGCCCTGTGCAATGGATCGTGGAACACATGGCCAAGGCCTGGGGTAACGGTGCCAGCTGGCAGCAAGACGGTGGCAGCCACCCGCACGAGGCTAATTACCTCAAGCTCGACATCTCCAAGGCCCGTGCCCGCCTGGGCTGGCAACCACGATGGCCCCTGGCCACCGCACTCGAACACATCAGCAGCTGGCACCACGCCTGGCTGGCGCATGGGGACATGCACCAGTTGTGCCTGGCCCAAATCCAGCAATACACCGCAACCCTCCATTCACCTTCAGTATCAGCATGATCACCGCACCCATTCAATTTACCGCCAAGCACCCCGACGCCATCCGCCGCGAAATCGCCGCCCTGGTCCAGCAATACGCCGATGCGGTCTATGCGCCCCAGGCCTTTTTGCCCGGTCAAACCGCCGTGCCGCCATCGGGCAAAGTCATTGGCGCCCAGGAACTCAAGAACATGGTCGATGCCAGCCTGGACGGCTGGCTCACCACCGGGCGCTTCAATGCCGAGTTTGAAAAGAAGTTGGCCGCTTTCATCGGCATCAAACACCTGATCACCGTCAACTCGGGCTCGTCCGCCAACCTGGTGGCCTTCAATACTCTGACCTCACCAAAGTTGGGTGAGCGCGCCATTCAAAAAGGCGACGAAGTCATTGGGGTGGCCGCTGGTTTTCCTACCACTGTCAACCCGATTTTGCAATTTGGTGCAGTTCCGGTGTTTGTGGATGTGGACCGGCTCACACACAACATTGATGCGTCAAAAATCGAAGCGGCCATCACACCAAAGACCAAAGCCGTCATGCTGGCGCACAGCCTGGGTAACCCATTCAACCTGGACGTGGTCACCGCCCTGTGCAAGAAGTACAACTTGTGGCTGGTGGAAGACTGCTGCGATGCCCTGGGCACCACCTACCGTGGCCAGATGGTCGGCACCTTCGGTGACATTGCCACGCTGAGCTTTTACCCGGCCCACCACATCACGATGGGTGAAGGTGGCGCGGTGTTCACCAACAACGACGAACTCAAGACCATCGCCGAGAGCTTTCGTGACTGGGGCCGGGACTGTTATTGCCAGCCCGGCAAAGACAACACCTGCGGCAAACGCTTTTGCCAGCAATTAGGCGACCTGCCCCATGGCTACGACCACAAGTACACCTACAGTCACCTGGGCTACAACCTCAAGATCACCGACATGCAGGCTGCCTGCGGCCTGGCCCAACTGGAGAAAGCCCCAGAGTTCATTCAAGCCCGCAAGGAAAACTTTGCCTTTCTGAAAGAACGGCTCAAAGACTGCGAGGAGTTTGTCAACCTGCCTGAGGCCACCGAGCACTCTGACCCGTCCTGGTTTGGCTTTCCCATCACGCTCAAAGACAACTGCCCGGTCACCCGGCTGGATCTGCTGACCTACCTGGACCAGAACAGGGTCGGCACGCGCCTCTTGTTTGCCGGCAACCTGACACGCCAGCCCTACATGGCAGGCGCCCACTACCGCATCAGTGGTGACCTCACCAACACCGACAACGTGATGAACAACACCTTCTGGATCGGCGTGCAGCCGGCCTTGAACCGGGAAATGCTGGAATTTGCTGCGGCGAAGATCGAGAGCTACCTGGGTGTGAATTTCTAAAAAATATCACCAAGCAACGAAAAATACTATTTGTGTTTTGTCTATTTAGGGTTAATTAGAAATGGTATATATCCATTCAGTCCTCCTCTTTTGAAAACAAATAATCATAACTAATTTATAGAATAATAGAATTTTTAATGACTAATTTTATTGATTCTAATTCAAAAATCTCATCTTTGGCGGTGATCGAAGTTTCCTCTCGCGGCACACACACCTATATAGGTTCGGGGAGTGTGATTGACGACTTTGTAAAAATAAAACATGTAGCTGGATTGGGTGATATATTTATAGGAACAAATGTATATATCAATTCTGGAACGGTTATATATTCGGCTAACGGTGTGCGAATTGGTAATGATGTATTAATAGGACCGAATTGTAATTTAGTGCCTGTCAATCACAATGTTTCAAGCAGAACAGTCCCCATTAGACTACAAGGCTATCCAACATCAAAAGGTGGGATTGTAATAGAAGATGATGTTTGGCTTGCTGCAAACGTCACCATACTAGATGGCGTAGTTGTTGGCAAAGGGGCAGTTATTGGTGCCGGATCAGTTGTAACAAGGAGCGTTGAGCCTTACACGATAAATCATGGCATACCATGTAAAAAAGTTGGAGTCAGATAAATTCTGAGTACTATAACTGGATACCATAACGATGGTTAAAAATAAAAATTTTGATAGCAAACAGCTTAGAAAAACAATTCTGGAGATGGCCTATGCCGGATCTACAGTTCATATTGGTTGTGCATTTTCAATTGTTGAATTACTTGCAGTCTTGTACCGCAACCACTTGCGTTACCCCGGCAATGACCCATTGGCCGTCGATCGTGATTACCTAGTCCTCAGCAAAGGCCATGGTGTCATGGCGCAATACGCCTGCATGCGTGAACTGGGTTGGCTCAAGGACGAAGCATTCACAGCTTATTTTGCCGATGGCAGTGAGTTGAAAGGTTTGTCTGACTCACGCATAGCAGGGCTGGAGGTGACCTCGGGTTCTCTGGGGCACGGTTTCTCGGTGGGGGTCGGCATGGCCATGGGGGCCAAGTTGCGTGGCACCGATCAAAAAACCTATGCACTGGTGGGTGATGGTGAAATCAACGAAGGGCCTATCTGGGAAGGCGCCCTGTTTGCCGCACACCATGCCTTGAAGAACTTCATGGTGATCGTCGATGAGAACGGCTTTCAGGCCATGGGGCGCACCCAAGAAGTACTGGCTTTGGGATCAATCCAGACCAAGTTCGAGAGTTTTGGCTTTGAGGCGATCACCATCGACGGCCATGACGAAACCGCCATCCACTATGCCATCAACGAGCTCTGGGCCAGCTCATCCACCGCCCCCAAAGCGCTGATTGCCAAAACCGTCAAAGGCAAAGGCGTGACATTCATGGAACACAACAACATCTGGCACTACACCCGACTAAACCCCGAAAGTTATGCACAAGCCATGGCTGCAGTGACAGGGGGTGCCGCATGAGAGGCGCGTTTTCTGACGCACTGGTGCGCTTGGCCAAGGCAGATCCCAAGGTGTTGCTGCTCACCGGCGACCATGGTTATGCCTTGTTTGACGATTTCCGCCGCGAATGCCCGGCGCAGTACATCAATGCAGGCATTGCCGAACAAAACATGGTGGGTATGGCCGCGGGCTTGGCGCGCACCGGGTTCCGACCTGTTGTCTATGGTTTGAGTGCCTTCATCCCGGTGCGGGTGCTGGAGCAGATCAAGCTCGACATTGCCCACGACCAGCTTCCAGTGATTTTGATTGGTGATGGCGCGGGCTTTGTCTATAGCCACCTGGGCACCAGCCACCAATCGACCGAAGACATCGCCTGCACCCGGGCCATTCCCGATTTGTCAATCTATTCACCAGCCGACAGGTTTGAAGTCAGCGCCTGCATGGAACTGGCCTATCAATCTAGGCGTCCGGTCTATTTACGCATGGGCAAGTCAGATCGAGGCGACGTTCACTCGAAAATACCTGAATTTCAAGTTGGCCGTTTGTTACAGCTTCAGAAAGGTCAACTTGAAGGGATAGCATTTATCGCTACTGGATCAATGGTTGGCACGGCAATGAATATTGCTACAACTTCATTCCCAGATGCGACTGTTTGGAGTGCACCCTTCATTAAGCCAATAGATA
>CAIWWN010000165.1 GCA_903916355.1 uncultured Burkholderiales bacterium
AGCAAGTTAGGCCATGAAAGTGACGGTGCCGGTCCTGATGTGGTTCGACAAAGAATTGAATCTGAACTTAAATCGATGCTTCCTGTCGTGAAGTCGGCAGGTCTTTACAACAAATAATCTATGTCCACCCCCTTTACCCGTACCGCAGCGTCCGACCTCCTTCAGGGCTTGGTGGATTTGGGCATTGAGTATTTGTTTTGTAACCTGGGAACTGACCACGCGCCCCTCATCGAAGAGATGGCGCATTGGCGAGAACAAGGTCGTTCCTTTCCCGCGCTGATCCTTTGCCCGCACGAAAATACCGCGATTCATATGGCCGGCGGCTATGCCATCGCCACAGGCCGTGGACAAGCGGTTTTGGTGCATGTGGATGCAGGGACGGCCAACGCGTCCATGGGCTTGCATAACCTTTGCCGAGCACGTATCCCTTTGTTGTTGATCGCTGGGCGTGCGCCCATGAGTACCTTTGACGACTCCAAGGGCGGCCGAGACACGTATGTGCACTTTATCCAGGAGCCTTTTGACCAAGCCAGTTTAGTCCGGCCCTATGTGAAATGGGAGTACAACTTGGCGTGGCCCACCATGGCGCATGAAGTGATCTCAAGAGCCGGGGCCGTGATGCAAAGCGACCCCATGGGGCCGGTGTATCTGACTTTGCCCCGAGAGGTGTTGGCCGCGCCCGTCGATGAACAAGCACTCGGCGCCTTCGGTCAGTCCAGCCATTTGCCCGTCAAGGCGCAAGGTGCAGACCCCCGCGCTGTCTATGCCATTGCAGTGCAATTGATGCAGTCTGAAAATCCGCTGCTGGTGACGGCCTACGCCGGCCGAAATCACGAGACGCCGGCCTTGATTGAAAAGCTCGCTGCCCTGGGGGGTATTCGGGTGTGTGAGTTCAACAGCGTTTACATGAACATTCGCCGGGACTCGCCTTATTTTGGCGGATACAACCCGGCCGCTTTCACAGAGCAAGCGGATTTTGGTTTGCTGGTGGATGTGGATGTGCCTTGGATCCCAAAAACGACACGCGTGAATCCCCGTGCCTACTGGGCACAGATGGATGTGGACGCCATCAAGCGGGACATTCCCATGTGGGGATTCCCATTGAATGCCCGTATCGAAGGGGACAGCAACAGACTGTTGGCCCAATTGATCGAGGCCATCGAGGCCCATGCCACGCCTGAATTTTGGGCTAAAGCAAAACAAAGATCCCTGCTTCTCCAAGATGCGCATGCGCAAAATCAACAGCGGGTTTCCCTGCTTGCGAAAAATGCAGGCAGCGTCAATGCCATCAATCCGCATTACCTGTGTGCGGCGCTGGGCCGACGGCTGGATGCGCAAGATGTGGTGTTGAACGAAGCGATACGCAATACGGCCGCAGTCTTTGAGCAAATTCCTCGCGAAGTGCCCGGGACTTTGGTGGGCTTGCCGGGCGGGGGGCTTGGATTTTCTGCGGGCACCGCACTCGGGATGAAACTGGCGCAGCCTGGCCGCCGTGTGATTCATGTGGTCGGAGATGGCTCGTTTTACTTCAGCAACCCCAGTGCTGTGTACGCTGTTTCACATCGATACGACTTGCCTATCCTGACCGTGCTGTTGGACAACGGGGGCTGGTCCGCAGTCAAAGAATCGACCTTGCGCATGTATCCGCAGGGTGAAGCGAAAAGCACCAATCAGTTTGCTTCTGAGCTGGGGTACGGAACCGATTTTGCGGCCATTGCCCAAGCGGCGGGCGCGCATGGCGAAAGCTTGTCCGATCCCGCGGAAGTAGAAGCGTCGATCACGCGCTGCCTTCAGGCCCTGGACGCAGGCCGCAGTGCCTTGCTTCATGTTCGCATCACACCGCTCTGAGATTCATCCACTGACTGACCAGGTGACAACATGACATTTGTGACCACTGACGATGGCGTTCGCCTTCATTACGAAGAAGCAGGCGCCGGTACCCCCATGATTTTTGTGCACGAGTTTGCTGGCGACCATCGCAGTTGGGAACCGCAAATCCGATTTTTTTCGCGTCGTTACCGCTGTATTGTGTACAGCGCACGGGGCTACCCCCCTTCAGATGTGCCTGACTCAGGGGCCCACTATTCCCAAGAACGCGTTTGGCAAGACTTGCGTTGTGTGATGGATGGACTGCACATTCATCAGGCCCATGTGGTGGGCTTGTCGATGGGCGCTTTCGCTTGCCTGCACTTTGGCTTGCATCACGGCACCGACGGTGCGGCTTCGCGGGCGCTGTCGCTCACGCTGGCAGGCTGTGGCACGGGTTCGCATCCAGCAGTGTATGAGGACTTCAAGGCCCAATCCCAGGTTTTGGCGCATGACATCGAAACCTTGGGGGCAGACCATCTGGCCAATACCTACGGCATGGGGCCTTCGCGTTTGCAATTCAAGGCCAAGGACCCTCGTGGGTATCATGAATTCAACCGCAACCTGGCTGAGCATTCGGCCTTGGGTTCAGCGCGAACATCGCGCGGTTACCAAGGTCAGCGACCCAGCCTGTATGCCTTGACGGACGTGATTGCGCAGATCAATGTGCCCACGCTCATCATAACGGGCGACGAAGACGAGCCTTGTTTGGAGCCTTCGCTTTTACTCAAACGCACCATCACGACGTCGGTCCTGGCCGTGCTGCCCGGTAGTGGCCATGCCATCAACTTGGAGGAACCCCAGTTGTTCAACCAGTTGTTGGCTGACTTTCTGGCGCAAGTCGAACAAGGCAAAGACTTTGTCCGACCCGTGGAAACCCGTCCGGCCACGATCTGGGGCCCTGGGGGCGATCCGCGCCCTTGAAGCCGTCAGGTTCAACGCCCTTGGAATTGGGGCGCGCGTTTTTCCACAAAGGCTTGAGCTGCTGATTTGTGGTCTTGCGTTTCGAAGGTCCGCATCATGTGGGTGGCTTCCAGGTCGAGCACATCCGACAAAGGGTTACGCATCGCTGCATTGAGGTTGCGCTTCATGTAACCCACGGCAATGGTGGGCAGGGCGGCGAGTTCTTGGGCCCAAGCTTCTGCGGCCTGCGTCAATTGGTCGGCAGGCACAGCGCGGTGCACCAAACCAATGCGCGCCGCCTCTTTGCCCAAGATCACTTGGGCGGTGAAATACATCTCGCGGGCTTTGGCCGCGCCCACAATGTGGTTGAGGAAATAGCTGCCGCCAAAATCACCTGACAAACCCACTTTGGAAAATGCGGTCGTGAGTTTGGCATCGTCCGATGCGATGCGCATGTCACAGGCCAAAGCCAAAGACAGACCTGCGCCCGCAGCCGGGCCGGCGATCACAGCCAGTGTGGGTTTGGGCATTTCGTGCAGCCATTGGCTCACTTGCATGCGGTCACGCAGCATTTGGGCACTGTGCTCGAAGCTTGGGGCGTTGGCGGTGTCGTTTGCTCGTTGGGCAAAACCTTTCACGTCCCCTCCCGCACAAAATGCACCGCCTTTGCCGGTGAGGACCACCAGACGCACCGCAGGGTCTTGGGCCAGTCGTGGCATGGCTTTGGCAAGGCCGCTGAGAATTTCGTGGGTCAACGAATTACGTGAAGCCGGGCGGTTGAGGGTCAGGGTGGCAATGCCGTTGGCAAATGTTTCTTCGAGTTCGTGCGTCATGAAAAATTCACTTTGAAGGGTGGAGGGTGAACCCCCAATATGACGACCTTCGCTGGGAAGGGCTGTCGCCGATGCAACCAGGCGAGGGTTTTCACGAGGGCGCCAGGGCTTGGGCGGGGTGCGATACTGAATTGTTATCTTTCTGGCTTTTTTAAATGGGAGTGCCAGTCATGCCTTCTGCGCATTTGCTTGATCGATTCATGGCCCCGGGCTTGCCCATTTTGCACAGTGATGCAGATGTGGCCGCACTGGAATCAACCCCTTATGCCCAACGCATCGCGGCGCAAAGTACCTATGCGGCTTTGCAGGCCGGCGCAGCGTATCGGCCGGATGCGCCCGCCATTCAATTTCTGGCCAAAGCCGATGCCGATCAAGAACCGGTGGTGATCACCCATGCGCAGTTCATGGCGAAGGTCACGCAGGCGGCCAATATGTTCCATGAGTGGGATGTCGGCCCGCAAGACGTCGTGAGTTTTTTACTGCCTTTGCTGCCTCAAAGTTTTTATGCTTTGTTTGGCGCGCAAGCGGTGGGGATTGCCAACCCCGTCAACCCACTTTTAGCGCCACACCAACTCACAGAAATTTTGCTGGCCGCGCAGACCAAGGTACTGGTGGTTTTGGGCCCAGTTCCAGGCAGTGACATCTGGGACAAGGTGATGCAAATCAGGGGGCAACTGCCGCAACTCAAGGCAATTTTTGTCATACAAGGCGAGTCCAACGAAGCCCAGGCCATCTACAACTTTGATCAGCAGTTAGAGCGCTTTTCCGGTGACGCCTTGCACAGTGGACGCCACATTCAACCGTCAGATACCGCCGGCTATTTTCATACCGGCGGCACCACGGGGACGCCCAAACTGGTCAGGCACACCCATGAGAATCAGGTGTACCAGGCTTGGGCCTTGCGCTTGACCATGCCCATTGAGCCGGGGCGCGCTGTGTTGTTTGGCTTGCCTTTGTTCCATGTGGGTGGGGCGCTGACACAAGGTTTGGCCATACTGGCCAATGGCGGCTCATTGGTGGTGCTCAGCCCTGCGGGGTGGCGAAATCCAGCGGCGATTCAAAATGTGTGGCGCTTGGTGGAGCGCTATCAACCGGTGGTCTTCGGTGGGGTGCCCACCGTGTTGTCTGCCGCTTTGTCGACTCCCATTGGGCAAGCCGATGTCAGCAGCATTCGAATCGCCTCGGGGGGCGGATCGGCCATTCCTGTGGCAGTGTGCAAAACCTATTCTGAAACACTGCATGTGCCGGTCTTGGAGGTGTATGGCATGACCGAAACCTCCAGCGTACATGTCATGAGCTATCCGGATCGCCCCGTTCGCCTGGGCTCCGTGGGCCATGCATTGCCTTACAGCCGGGTTCGCATCGTCAAGGTGGATGCGGAGGGTCGATTGTTGGGTGACTGCGCTGTCAACGAAATTGGCGTGGTGGCCATGGCCGGTCCTGGCGTGTTCAGTGGCTACCTGAGCGAAACGCATAACCAGGGCGCCTTTGTCGAGCCCGGTTGGGTCAATTCAGGCGACTTGGGCCGTCTGGACGAGGAGGGGTATCTTTGGATTACCGGTCGCGCCAAAGACCTGATCATCCGCGGCGGTCACAACATCGATCCGATGGCCATAGAAGAAGTATTTTTTCAGCACCCTGCGGTGGCCTTGGCGGCTGTGGTCGGTCAGCCCGATGCCTATGCCGGTGAGTTACCCGTCGCCTATGTGCAATTGAAAGTGGGCGTCCATATCGACAGCGATGAGTTGCTGGACTTTGTCAGGCAGCGCACGCCCGAGCGAGCCGCAGTGCCTGTGCGTCTGACGTTCATTGAGGTCATGCCCTTGACCGGTGTGGGCAAAATATTCAAGCCCACTTTGAGGATGGATGCGGCGCAGCGCATGGTGCGCGATGTGTTGGTCGACTTGATCCCTGTAGGCGCTTCGCTTGACGTCATTGTGGCCGCACACGAGGTGCATGGTCAGTTGATTACTGTGACTTTGACCGGTGTAGCCAACGCCCCCAAGGGCGCTTTGGAAACTCAAATCCATGAACGTCTAGATCCCTTGGTCATGCCGCATGTGGTGGCGTTCCACACCCATTGATGGCCCCTGAATATGCCTTGAAAAAGAAAGAACCGACGATGCGATTACTAATGGCCATGATGATGCACGAGACCAATACGTTCTCGCCAGTCCCTACAGACTTACAGCGTTTTGCGCTTGGGTTGGGGCAATTGCCGCCTGAGGGACAGGCTGCGATTCAGGCTTATCGCCACACGGGAACGGCCACAGGGGCTTTTATCGACCTGGCCGAATCCGCGGGAGCTGACTTTGAGTTGGCAATCGCGGCCCATGCGGCGCCGAGTGGACCGGTGCAGGACGAGGCTTTTGACGCGATGACCCAAACCATTGTCAACGCCGTGGCGAAAGGAGGGTGGGATGGCATCATGCTGGATTTGCATGGGGCCATGGTCACAGCCAGTTTTGAAGACGGCGAAGGTGAATTGCTGCGCCGAATTCGCGCTGTGGATGCGCGGACACCCATAGGCATTGCCTACGACATGCATGCCAATGTCTATGCCGACATGGTCGAGTTGGCGCAAGTGGTGGCCGGATATCAAACCTATCCCCATGTGGACATGTACGAGACCGGTCAGCGTGCGGGCCAGGCTTTGCTGAGCCTCATCGCGGGGGGCGTGCAACCGACGACATCATGGGCCAGACTGCCCATGATTCCGCACGTCATGCGGCAAAGCTCTTTGGACGAACCAAATCGGTCCATTCAGGCCCGCGCTCGACAAATGGAGCAAGAAGGGGCTTTGACGGCCAGCGTCTTCACGGGCTTTCCGCACGCGGACATTGAAAACGCGGGCTTGTCGGTGGTGGTGGTGACGGACAATCAACCCGCTTTGGCCCTTCAATTTCGCGATGAGTTGCTGCAAATGGCCTGGGACAGTCGTGCGCAATGGGTCTATCCCATCGAGCCCTTGGTGGAGTCCGTCGCCCGTGCCAAAGCCATGACCGAAAAACCCGTGGTGCTGCTGGACCACTACGACAATGCCTCTTCGGGTGGCACCATGGACACGACGGCGGTCCTGGCTGAAATCCTGAAGCAGGGATTGCGCAATGTGGCCTTTTTTGCGATCTTCGATCCGCTTGCGGTGCAGCAAGCCATCCAGGCAGGCATTGGCCAGCGGGTCAGCCTGACGGTGGGCGGCAAGATGGCCATGCCGCGTATGCCGCACCGCAGTGAGCCCCTGGTGCTGGAGGGCACCGTTAAATTGATCTCTGCGGGCAAATACACAGCCAAAGGCCCCATGAGTCAAGGCGCACGTCAAGACATGGGCGCCGCCGTGGTGATCGATACGGGTGACGTGGAAGTGGCTTTGATTTCACGCCATGTGGAACCCTTTGACGTCAATGCCTTGATCAGCTTGGGCATCGATCCAACGCAAAAGCAGTACGTGGTTCTGAAAAGCCGAGTGCATTGGCGGGCCGGCATGGGGCAACTCGCAGCGGCTGTCGTTCACTGTGCCGGTGCGGGCGCATGCACCTCCGACTACAGTGAACTCGATTTCAAGCATTTGCGGCGACCCATTTACCCCTTAGATGGGGATGCCGCCATGCGCGAGTGAAGCCCCGCAGGGCATCAGTCCAACTTGATGCCCAGGTCCACCGCCAACTTGATCCAGACTGGGACATCGCGCTCCCAATCGCGGCGCGTCTCTGTCAAGTTTTTGGGTTTGTTGGGGATGGAAAATGACTCCCTTAACTTGGCCGCACGTTCTGTGTTGGCGCCCTGGACCACCACGCTGGACAGCAACTTGAGAACGGATTCGGGTGTGCCTGTAGGCGCCATCAGCGGCAGCCCACCTTCTAAGGCGACCAAGGGGTCTTTCATCCCTTGCTCCACCAAGGTGGGGACATGGGGCAGTTTGGGGGATCGATACGCCCCAGTGACGCCGATGGGACGAACGCCCCGACCTGCGACTGTATTGAAGGCTTGGTAACTGCCAATGGCCACTTGCAATTGGCTGGTGGCAACATCCATCCACATCGCAGCTTCACCCTTGTAATGCACCGAAATAATTTTACTGCCGTGGTTGCGGTTGATTTGATCCGCCACCATGTGGGGGTAGGAGCCTGGCGCATAAGTGCCCATGGCGGTGGGGTTGGTCTTGGAAAACTCAATGAACTCTTGAATGTTCTTGGCGGGCACTTTCTCTGAAATTCCCACGACCAAAGGGCCAGAAGGGAAGTTGGCAATGGGGGTGAGATCTTTGTCCAGGTTGTAGGGCAGCCGGCTGTAAAGCACCCGGTTTTGCCAGACTGTGCCGGAAGTGGTCATCAGCAAGGTGTAGCCATCGGGTGGCGATTTTGCCACGGCATCAATGCCAATGATGGCACCCGCGCCAGGTTTGTTGTCGACAAATGCCGCAACCCCCAGTTGGGCCGTGAGTTGTTCCGCGTACATGCGGGCATAGGCGTCGGTCAGCCCGCCTGGTGGGAAAGCCACCACAATTCGAATAGGTTTGCTGGGCCATGGGGCGTTTTGGGCCATGGCTTGAGCTCCCACAAATGCCCAGCCCGCGATCGCGATCATGGTCAAGGTGTTGCGCCGTAAAGCTTGGTGAAATGGTGTCATGGTGGGTCTCTTGCTCGAATGAATTTCGATTCAGTTTATGGAACAACTGCAGTTTCCTGGAGGGTGAAAACCCTGCTGGAAATGAAAGCGGTGTGCACAAACCTGGTTCTGTTCAAGAGGCATGTCAAAGGTGCTACAGAAAAATTGAACATTCTTTTTGCCAATCAATATGAACATTCAGGCCATTGCCTAACGCAGCATCGTTTTGCACGATGGAAAACAATTTCAAATCAAAATCACCCAAGACCCCCATGACCCCAAATTCAATAAAACCAAAATGGCTTTGGTGCTGTCTTTTCGCTGGTGTTTTCGCTACAGCGGTCAATAGTCAAGCCGCTGAAACCGTGAAGATCGGTTTTATTGACGTCCTTTCTGGGCCTTTTGCGCTCACGGGACAAAGCTCACTGAAACAATTGCGCGAAGTGGTCTTCCAACTCAACGCCAAGGCAGGCCCCAAGGACCCGCAGTTTGAAATCGTGGACTTTGACAACAAAGGCTCTCCACAAGAAAGTCTGAGCGTGTTGAAGGCGGCCAACGACCGTGGCATCCGCTACATCACACAAGGCGGGGGTTCTGGCGTTGCACTGGCATTGGTGGATGCACTCAACAAGCTTGCTGAACGAGAACCCGATCGTGCCACGGTCTTTCTCAATTACTCGGCCATGGACCCGCTCCTCACAAACGAACGCTGCAGTTTCTGGCACTTCCGCTTTTATCCTTCCAGTGAGATGAAGATGGAGGCGTTGTCCACTTACCTGCAAAGCAAAAAAGAAGTCAAAAAAGTCTATCTGTTGAATCAAGACTACACGCATGGCCGCCAGGTATCCAAAGCGGCCAAAGAGTATCTGGCGCGCAAGCGACCTGACATTCAAATCGTGGGTGATGATTTCATTCCCATTGCGCAGGTTCGTGACTTTGCCCCTTACGTGGCCAAAATTGCGGCTTCGGGGGCCGACACGGTGATCACTTCCAACTGGGGCAGTGACCTGACACTGTTCTTCAAGTCTTCGCGTGACTTTGGCTTGAACATCAATTACTTCACTTTGAATGCCAACAACCCGGGCACACCTGGACAACTGGGACCTTGGGGAGAAGGCAAAGTGGGCGTGATTTGGAACTGGGTCCACAACGCACCAACGCCAGAGCTTGAAAAAATCTATGTGGATTACAAGAAAAAATACAACGATGAATTTATTTTCGCCGCACATTTGAACACCATGAATATGCTGCGCGAAGCCATGCGCAAAGCACAGTCCACTGACGCCAAGAAAGTGGCCTTTGCTTTAGAAGGCATGACGTACAAGAGCCCGATCGGTGAAGTCAAAATGCGCAGCACGGACCACCAACTTGAAGCGCCCTTGTATCTGGGCATCTGGGCCAAAAAGGGCAGCAAGGGCGTCAAGTACGACGCCGAAAACACAGGCTATGGTTTCCGCACTGAAGCGGTGTGGGATTCTTATATCAGCGCACAGCCAACCTCTTGTCAAATGAAGCGCCCCAGCTAGGTCCAACCAATTTCGCCATGCCTGTCTGAGGCAACCCAATTCTGACGATAAAGGGCATGCCACTTTTCAGTGGTAACCGAATCAAACTTCTGCGGCTGTTTGACCTGGGCTCGCAGTGACTCAGTGGTCTCGATTGCCACCATTTCCATCCGATCTGGCAAGTCTTGACGCTTTCTGAACAGCGCTCACAACGCATTGGTTCAGTTTGAAATTGATTGATGAAACAGCGTCATTCAAACCGAGCTTTCAAGCAGGTTCAATTTCAGGATATGGGTATTGTTTAAATTGATGCACTTCGCCGGGTAAGTAGAGCCGTAAAGCCAAATAAAATGCTTCTGCTGGCGCGGGCAACCAGTTTTGAGGGTATGCCGGCATTGCATGGCAAATGAAAAATGTCAGGCCACCATCAGGGTCATAGTGGAGTCCTTCTGTCCGGTCGCCTATCGCAAAGCGTTGTTCGGGATGGTCGTAAAACAGGTAATCCGCTTTGCGGTACAGGCTGAGAGACCAAAACGCATCCACCTGCGGCAAGCCGCCGGGCGGAAAACGTAATTTGTAGCTGCAATTTCCATCGAGAACTTGACCTTTGCTGTCGCGAAAGGCCAGCAGGTACAGCACTTCTTGCGATCCCAAAATACCAATATAGGCGCGAGCGACGCGGGCGCGGGTCAGCCAGTCGCCGCTGAAGTTGTCTTCAATTTCCACGGCGGCTTTCCAGCCACCTTGGAGGTCCGCTTCAGTTGGCGTATCGAGTTCTTGCAGGGTGTCGGTCAGCGCTTGCTGTAGCAGTTCCAAATCATCAGGTGCGGTCAGGCCTGGTCCTATGCCCAGCGCAGCCCAAGCATGCAGTTCTGCTGCATCGGCATGGGGCGGCTGATTGATCCCCATTTCGTGATTGACGACGCGCACAAAGGTGGCGGCATCCTGGGGGAGCGCATGAGGCTGCACGCTGCATTCGTAGACAAGTTGTGCGGGTTGTCCGTCGGCTGTCGTGATTGCAAAAGCGTCTTGCAAGGCATGCACTGGGGCCATGTCTTCGTCGGTATGGGCCAAGATGCGGCCCAGCACCCACACGCTGTTCGTTGGGCAAGCTACCGCCGTATTCCCTTCGGGCACATCTCCTTGCCATTGGGGACCAGACAACCAAAAGCTTTGTGCTGCATTACCGGTTGTGCGAGTGCCCAGATGCGCAAAGGGGTTGGTGTACATATCAATCAAACCCAGAACGTAATAACGTGAGCCGGTGTCTGGCGTGTGGATACACAAGGGACCTTTGCTCAGATCCAGCCAAGCGTTGGTGTACAGCGTATCGTTGTTGGGTGTGACCACACGGCGGTCGCTGGCGTTGAGCAGTCGGCGCGAATGAGAAAACAAGTTGATCCAGCGTTTTAATGACTCCGGGCCGCCTTGTGCATCAGCGTACTCACCATTCGGTATTTTGCGCAACGTACTGGACGAGCGCATGCGAGCCATTTCGTAAATAGGCAGGGCATACACAAGGGCTTGTCGTGCCAAAGATTTAAGGTCAGTCATTTGCGCAACATCCGGTTGATACGTTCCCACATTTGAGAGTCACTGGCCACAAATCGAGTGAATTCGTCTGTACCCAAATAAGCAGCTTCTCCACCCGCGCTCACCAATCGACTTTGCGTATCGGCCTTTTGCACTGCAGTTCTGATGGCGGCATCTAGCTTGCGTAATACCGCTACCGGTGTACTGGCTGGAGCGTGTAATCCATACCATGAGATAACGGTGGCTTCCGGGTATCCAGCTTCCGCAATGGTCGGCACATCAGGTAATTGCGCGGAGCGGGCGGAACTGGTGGTCGCCAGCGCCCTCAGCTTGCCTGATTTGACGTGCGGGTAAGCAACGCTGGACGGAAGCACCGACATGGAAAACGTGTTGTTGATCAGATCGATCGCCAAAGGCGGTGCCCCTTTGTAGGCAATGCCCTCAAGGTCGATGCCCGCTGTGGTTTTGAGAATTTCAACTGACATGGTTTGTGTGGTGCCTGTGCCCGGATCACCAAACTGCAGCATTGGTTTTGCGCGTCTGGCCATCTCGACATATTCTCGAACAGTGCGAGCGGGCGATGCGGCCGGTACGCACATGAAACTGGGCGACATGGAGAAGCGGGCCAAGGGCACAAAGTCTTTAGGCGCCCAACGCAGATTGGTTTCGATCAATGGATTGTTGATCAAATAAGGGGCCGAAACCAGCAGGGTGTAGCCGTCGCCTGGAGCGCGCGCCACGGCCTCTGCCGCGATATTTCCGTTGGCACCGGGACGCGTATCCACCACCACGGGCTGCCCAAGTTCCGTTGCAAGACCTTGCGTCATGGCACGGGTTTGCAAATCGACCACACCGCCTGCGGGGTAGGGGACGATGACTTTGACGGGTTTGGAAGGAAAGGGCTCATCGGCCAACGCCCAACCGGTGGATTGGGCCCATAAAGCCAATGCGGTCATGTTCAGGGTTCTGCGTTTCATAGGCGTCTCATGGTGGTGGTTGAAAGAATTCAGCGCACGCCCGATTGGGCGTCGGCCATGCGCACCATGTCGGTGAGTCGAGGGCCGATGGTTTTGAGTAATTCTTGTGGTTTGACGCGGTAACCAGGCACAGCGCAATTGAAGAGCAGTTGACGCGATCCGTAACGGATCCGAGAGGCCACACCGACGGCCAACACCCCCAGACCCGCGTCACCCAGGTTGATGGCAAAGCCCCGTTTTCGGTAGTGCGTCAGGCTGTCTTCGACACCAGCCAGACAGCGTTGGTGGTCGTCGGGTCTTTGATTTCGTATCCGCTCTAGCGTTTCCATCCGGGCGACTTCCTCCAGCGAAGCAAGGAGCGCGCGGCCCATGGCGGTTTCCACAATGCCACGCACCGCGCCCACAGCCGGGCGTTTCAAGGTACCTTGTTCATGGGTGCACGATTCCAGGTAGACCACGTCCAAGTCCATGGCCACGCCAATTGAGACGGCGCCCATCATCTGCGTGGCCATGGCTTGCATAGCCGGTCTTAATTGGTTGAGCAAGGGCGTGCTGATCAGATAGGGGTAGCCCAAGGAAACGATGGCCGGTCCAATAAAGTAACGGTCAAGGCGCTCGTCATGGTCAAGATAACCCATGGCTTGCAAAGTACGGCAGAGGCGGGAAATGGTGGGGCGTGGCATGCCCAGACGCAGAGCCAATTCGCTGTTGGCGTGCGGTCGGGGGTCGCTCACAAAGCACTGCAAAATCATCATGCCCTTGGCCAGCGTGCCTGCAAAGCTGGGGTTGCCTTCGCGCAGCTGCTGCAATTCGCTTTGGTCACGCAGGTGTTGTGGTGCAGAGTTGGGGCGCATGGGTGAATGGTCGCTGTAGTGTTGAAAGAGAACGATAGATGTTTCAATATTTGAAACATGCGTTCACACCTTAAGCACAATCGCGCACCATGGCAAGCATGATTCGACACCCTGAAAAACTACAAACTCTTCTGGCCGAGGTTCGCGCCTTTGTGCGTGAGCGCTGGCATCCATTGGAAAACACGGTGGAGCAACTCGACCACGTGCCTGACGACATAGTTGAAGAACTTCGGCAACGCGGTTTTTTTGGCTGGAGCATCCCCGAGGCCTATGGTGGCCTGGGTCTGAGCACCGAAGAGTTGATCTTGGCGGCCTTTGAACTCTCACAAGCATCGGTCGCCTTGCGGGCCCGCGTGGGCACCAACACTGGTATTGGCTCCGAGGCCTTGGTGGCCGATGGCACCGATGCGCAAAAACAGCGCTGGCTGCCGCGCATGGCGACCGGCGAGTTGACCGGCTGCTTGGCCTTGACAGAGCCCGATGCCGGCTCTGAAGCGACCAACGTCCAGACCACCGCGCGGTTGGAGGGGGGCCTCTATGTTTTGAATGGCCGAAAATGCTACATCACCAATGCACCGATTGCCGATGTGTTCACGGTGGTGGCCCGCACCGAACCCCACAGCAAGGGAAGCTCGGGCTTGTCGGCCTTTATTGTGGAGCGTGGCACGCCCGGTCTCAGCACCGGTTCTGCCTACAAAAAAATGGGCCAAGCCGGCTCGCCCGTGTCCGATGTGTATTTTGAAGATTGCCGAATCCCTGTGGGCAACCTGATTGGCGGCAAAGAAGGTGTGGGCTTCAAGACCATCATGAAGGTTCTCAATAAACAGCGCTTGCACTTGTCCGCCTTGTGCACCGGACCGGCCATTCGTATGCTGGACCTGGCGATTGAGCACACCCAGCAGCGGCAGCAATTTGGCCAGCCAGTGGGTAACTTCCAGTTGCTGCAGGCTATGGTGGCCGACAGTCAGACCGAAATCTATGCCGCGCAGTCCATGATTTTGGAAGCTGCCCGCGCCCGCGATCGGGGCGAGGATGTGGCGCTGACCGCATCGATGTGCAAATACTTTGCCTCAGAGATGTGTGGTCGCGTGGCCGATCGCTGTGTGCAAATGTTCGGTGGAGCGGGGTATGTCGCCGACTTCAGTTCCATTGAGCGTTATTACCGCGATGTACGTTTGTTCAGGTTGTACGAAGGCACAAGCCAAATCCATCAGATGAATATTGCCAAACATGTGCTGCGCGCGCATGGTGGGGCTTGAGCCACAGCATCTTTATTTTTTGATTCAGTTTGGAGACCCCATGATTTCTCGTTTCGATGCGCGCCGTTGCCTGGCTTTACTGGGGTTCAGCCTATGTGCTTTGACGACGCTGGCCGCTGAATATCCGAGTCAACCCATCAAAGTGATCGTGCCATTTCCTGCGGGTGGCAGTACCGATTTGGTCACACGGGCATTGGCAGTTGAATTGGGGAGCGTACTCAAACAAACCGTGGTGGTGGACAACAAGGCCGGTGCGGGCAGTTTGCTCGGCTCGGAGTTCGTGGCCAAAGCGCCGGCCGATGGTTACACCCTGTTGATGGCGGGTTTGACCAATGTCTTTTTGCCTTATGTGCACAAGAATCTGCGTTTTCATCCTGTGGACGATTTCGCCAACATCGGACTGGTGGCCGACTTGCCCAATGTGATCGCGGTCAATGGGGCCACACCGTATAAAAAACTCGATGATTTGATCAAGGCTGAAAAAGCCAAGCCTAAGAGCATCAACTTTGCATCGGCAGGCGTAGCCACGCCGTCGCATCTGGTGTGCGAAATGGTCAATTTTCAGACTGGCACCCAACTGGACCATGTGCCTTACAAAGGCAATGCACCGGCGGTGGCCGACTTGATGGGAGGACACATTCCCGTCATGTGCAACAACCTGGGCGGCACGCTACCCTATATGAACAGCGGGCAAATTCGCATACTGGCTCAAACAGGCAAGACGCGGTCTACCGCCGTACCCGATGTGCCAACGTTTGCCGAACTGGGCATCTCTGGCTTGGAAGCGGGTTTGTGGATGGGCCTGGTTGCGCCCAAGGGAACCCCTGCAGAAGTGATCAAAACGCTCAACCTGGCTTTGGCAAAGGTCATGTCATCGCCTGCACTCAAAGATAAATTGCAGCAGTTGGGCGCAACACCATTGCCCACTGCAGTATCGGCATTCGATGAGCGGGTGCGTCAAGATCGCAAGGCTTGGGACCCTATGCTGGGCAAACTCAACCTGTCGGGCAATTGAGGTGACAGCCTCCACCGAAACGCCCGCACAAGGGCCTTTGCGCGGTGTGCGTATTCTGGACTTGGCCACCGTGGTGGCCGCCCCTTTGGCTGGCACTCTGTGCGCAGACATGGGCGCCGAGGTGATCAAAGTGGAGTTGCCACAAGGCGGAGATGCCTTGCGTACCCTGGCACCCGTGTGGCAGGGGCATGCGTTATTTTGGAAAGTGGCCAACCGTGGCAAGCAAGGCATCACGCTCGATGTGCGGCAAGCACAAGGGCGTGAGCTGTTGCTGCGCATGTTGCCGGAGTTCGATGTATTGATAGAAAACTTCCGCACCGGCACGCTGGATGCGTGGGGCTTGGACATAGCCACCTTGCATGCGCACAACCCGAATTTGATTGTCTTGCGCCTGACGGGTTTTGGCCAAACGGGCCCCTATGCCCAACGACCGGGCTTTGCCCGAGTTTTTGAAGCCATGAGCGGTTTCACACATTTGACGGGAGAGGCCGACGGCCCCCCTCAGCACATGAACTACCCCTTGGGGGATGCGATTGCAGGTTTGTTTGGCGCATTCTCCATTTCAACTGCCTTGGCCGAACGCGCGCGAACATCACCTGAGCAGTACAAAGGATGCGAGATCGACCTGGCGGCAACTGAAGCCTTGTTTCGATTGCTCGATCCCTTGGCCGCTGAAATGCAGTTCATGAATGTGGTCCGGCAACGCAGTGGCTCCCGGGCCACCTACACCGCCCCGTCCAATGTGTTTGAATCAGCGGATGGCCAATGGATCACCATCGTGGGCACCGGCAATCCGATTTTTGAACGTATTTGCAAGGCCATGAAACGGGCCGATTTGCTGACCGATCCACGCTTTGCCAACAACCTCGAAAGAACACGCCATCTGGTCGCACTGGACCACGAAATTGCCATCTGGTGTGGACAACACCCGATTGCGCATTTGATGCGGGAACTGGACGCGCAAGAGGCGCCCTACAGTCGTGTCAATTCGATTGCCCAAGCAGCGCAAGATCCGCACTTCCTGGCGCGGCACGCCTTGATTGATTTGCCAGATGCCGAACTCGGCAGCGTCAAAGCGCCTTGCATTGTTCCTCGTTTTGTAGGGAAGAAATTGGCTGTGCCGCATACGGGGCCCAATCGAGGTGAAAACAATGCAAATTTTTATGCATCCATGAATCTGAGTGAAATCGAAATAGCTGTACTAAAACAAAACAAAATAATCAGTAGTGTCCGGTTTATTTGATAGCCAACTCGCTGCAAGCGAGTAACTGCAAGGGTTTCAGAGGTTTCATGGGTGTCCACGATTTGAATTTTATTTTGCGCACTAGGCATGCTCTAAGGGTTC
>CAIWWN010000166.1 GCA_903916355.1 uncultured Burkholderiales bacterium
ATCTTGCGCGTGCCACTGGCGGCGCGTGAACACACCGCCTTGCTGGCCTTGCCTGCCATGCAGACTTTTGCCACGGGTGTGCAAGAGCAATTTGCACTGCTCAGTGCCGACAAAGACAGCCACGAGTTGGACCACTGGCAAAAATCATTTGAAGTGCACGCCGCCGGTCAAGGGCTGGACGCGACCGCCGTGACCCTGATTGCACGTGGCGCCATCTTGCCTGACGGCATGCGCCTGCTGGTGTTTGACGACATATCCGAAATTGTCTCGGCGCAACGCGCACAGGCCTGGGGCGAGGTGGCGCGCCGCTTGGCCCACGAAATCAAAAACCCTTTGACGCCGATTCAACTTTCCGCCGAAAGGCTGGAGCGCAAGTTGGACGGCAAACTCGATGCGCCTGATCAGGCGATTTTGGTCAAGTCTGTCAAAACCATCGTCGACCAGGTCGACGCGATGAAACGGCTGGTCAATGAATTCAGAGACTACGCGCGTTTGCCCTCGGCCGATCTCAAACCCCTCGACCTGAACGCACTCATCCACGACGTGTTGGGCCTGTACATGCAAGAGCCTGCAGACAGCTCCAGTCATGCACCCATCGCCTTGGCCTTAGACCCCGAATGCCCTTTGATTCAAGGCGATGAACAGCAACTGCGGCAGGTCGTGCACAACCTGCTGCAAAACGCCCAAGACGCCTGCGAACTGCATGCAGGTAAGCCAGGCCCTTTGGCGGGCGCCACCGGGGTCAGCGTGAAGACCCAATGGAGTCCGGCGCGTCAACGGGTGCGACTCACCGTGACCGATACGGGGCCCGGTTTTGCGCCCAATATCTTGCAACGTGCCGTCGAGCCTTATGTCACCACCAAGACCAAAGGCACGGGGCTGGGCCTGGCCGTCGTGAAAAAAATAGCCGACGAGCATGGTGCACGCCTCGATATCGGTAATTTGATCGAAGACGATCAGATCAAAGGGGCTCAAGTATCGTTATCATTCAGCATCCACAAGGGCGCACCAGACCCGATGGGCGTGACAAACACAACTTCCTAAGGCTTCACGGGCAACATGGCAAACATATTGGTGGTTGATGACGAGTTGGGTATCCGAGACTTGCTCTCCGAAATTCTGAACGACGAAGGGCATACCGTCGAACTCGCAGAGAACGCAGCTCAGGCGCGTGAGCTCCGCAGTCGCATTCGCCCTGACCTGGTGTTGCTGGACATCTGGATGCCCGACACCGATGGTGTGACCTTGCTCAAAGAATGGTCCACTTCGGGCCTGCTGACCATGCCTGTGATCATGATGAGCGGCCACGCCACCATCGATACCGCGGTAGATGCCATCCGCATTGGCGCGCAAGCTTTCTTGGAAAAACCAATCACCTTACAAAAACTGCTCAAGGCCGTGGAGCAAGGCCTGGCCCGAGAGCAGGTTCGTCAGGCGGTGGCCGCACACCAAGAGGCCCTGCGTGCGCCGGTCCTGGCCGCGATACCTGCCGTTGTCGAGAGTGCGTTGCCAGAGCCTGACATGGGACCAGCCGTATCTCAACTGTTCGATTTAGATCGACCTTTGCGCGATGCACGCGATAGCTTTGAAAAAGCCTATTTCGAATTTCACCTCAGCAATGAGGGTGGCTCCATGACGCGCGTTGCCGAAAAAACCGGTTTGGAGCGCACACACCTGTACCGCAAACTCAAGCAATTGGGCGTGGACGTGACACGCAACAAACGCAGCAACTGAGCGACTCACCGCAAGCTTCGGCTGCGCGTGAATTTATCCGGCAGCCGTGGCCTTGAGGCTAAAGAGCCCTGCCAAGTCTGGTATAATTTTCGTCTGCCAGGCCCGGTAGCTCAGTTGGTAGAGCAGCGGATTGAAAA
>CAIWWN010000167.1 GCA_903916355.1 uncultured Burkholderiales bacterium
AACTGACCATGGCAACCGCAACCGCTGCAACCTTTCAACCCAATAATTTTGCCGGCGCCCCAGGTGCTGCGGGCAATGCCACGGGTGGCGCCTTGGCCACTTCCGGCAGCGGCAGTGCATTGGCAGCTGCCGATGGTGCACCCCCTCCAGCGCCTGGCCTGTTTGCGCCCGTACAGCAATTGTTGATGCAACCGGGCGTCAAAAAAGCGATGCCCTTTATTTTGATGGGTCTGGCCCTGTTGTTGTTTGTGTTGACTTACCTCACCATGAACGCGCCCAACTACCGCCCCATCATGCCGGGCATGAACGAGGCGGACCAACAAACCGCTTTTGAAGCCCTTAAGCAAGCCGATTTCAAACCGGTGCTCGATGCAGCCAACGGCCAGATCACGGTGCCCACCACCCGCTTCCATGAGGCGCGCATTTTCTTGGCCTCTAAAGGGCTGCCTAAAACCACCAACACCGGCATTGATTCACTCAAAGACCAGTCGGCCATGACGACCAGCCAGTTCATGGAGCAGGTGCGCTACACCGCCGCCATGGAGCAAGAGCTGGCCCACACCATCACGCAGATCGACTCGATTCAAACTGCCCGCGTGCACTTGGCCATGCCCAAACAGTCGGTGTTTGTGCGTGACCGCACGCCGCCCAAAGCCTCGATTGTGGTGACGCCTTTCCCGGGCCGTTTTGTCAGCCCCAGCCAAGTGCAGGCGCTGGTCCATTTGGTGGCCTCCAGCGTGCCCTTGATGAGCACCGAGAACGTGACCGTGGTGGACAACCAAGGCAAGCTGATCACCGACACCACCGCAGAGGCTGCTTTGGGTTTGACCTCGGCACAAACACAGCACAAACAAAAGTTGGAAGACGTGTACCGCCAGCGCGTGTCGCAAATTTTGGCGCCGATTGTGGGCGATGCCAACGTGCGCTCACAGGTGAACATGTCACTCGACTTCACACAAACCGAGACCACGACCGAAGATTTTGACAACCGTAAAGAAGGCCCCAAGACCCGTTCGGAAGCCTTGAGCGAAGACAAGAACACCTTGAAAGATGCCAGCGGCATTCCGGGGGCCTTGTCCAATACACCGCCTGTAGCGCCAACCGCCAACACCAATACGACGGCCACCGCAGCCAGTACCGCAGGCGACAAAAGCACGTCGACCAGCCGAAGCACACGAAACTTTGAGCTAGACCGCTCTGTGCGCCACGTGAAGGCGGCCAGCGGCACTGTGGAGCGCTTGAGCGTGGCGGTGGTGATTAACGAACGCGGGCCTTTGACCAAGAATGACAAGGGCGAGCCGATGGATCCTAAGCCCAACCCGTACACCGAAGATGAAATTACCCGCATGCAGAGTTTGGTGCGTGGCGTGGTGGGTTTTAACGAAGCCAGGGGTGACGTGGTCACCGTGATTCAAGCCAAGTTTGAACCCGAACAAATCATTGACATGTCTGTGCCTTGGTACAAAGACGAAGTGGTGGTGAACAACCTGAAAACAGGGCTGCTGGGTTTGATGTTTGTGGCTTTCATCATGATGGTGATTCGCCCTGCAGTGATGCACTTTATTGCGCCGCCGCCCCCCCTGGTCGACCCTGCTTTGTTGGCTGGCCCCTTGGGTGACGGTGAGCTGAGCGAAGCGGACAAACAAGCTTTGCAAGACGGCGGCGCAGAAAGCATGGAAGAGCTGAAAGCCAAGATGATGCCCAAGAAATCGAACATTTCTGCAGAAATGCTGGACACGGCCAACACCTACGACGACAAGGTGGCGCTGGTGCGCATTATTGTGGCCGACGATGCAGCCCGTGTGGCTGCTGTGCTGAAGAACATGATCAAAGCAGGATAAAGCCATGGCGACCGACATACTCGAAGACCCGGCCAAAGCCGAAGCCCTGCGCCAAGAGATGGCGGCCATGTCCGGCTCGCAGCGTGCCGCTGTGTTGATGCTGCTTTTGGGCGAACAACAAGCGGCCGAAATTGTGAAATTTTTGGACCCCAAAGAAGTACAAGCTTTGGGCGGCGCCATGGTGTCGGTGGCCGAATTGTCGCAAGAAGCGGTGAACCAGGTACTGGACGATTTTGTGATGACCATCAAAAAACAAACCAGCATTGGTTTGGGCACCACCGATTACGTCGAAAAAGTGTTTAAACGTGCCTTGGGCGACGACAAAGCCGCCTCGGTGCTGGGCCGCATTTTGCCGGGACAAAGCACCAAGGGCTTGGATATTTTGCAGTGGATGGACGCGCGCTCCATTGCCGACATGATCCGCGGCGAGCACCCGCAGGTGTGCGCCATCATTTTGTCGGTGCTGGAGCACGAAGTCGCGGCCGACGTGTTGCTGTTCTTGCCCGAAGAAAATCGCTCTGAAGTGATTCAGCGCGTGGCCAGTTTGGAAACCGTGCAGCCCTCGGCCATGGCGGAACTGGAATCCATCATGAAGAAGCAATTCTCCAGCAGTTCAAGCGCCGCATCTTCCAGCTTCGGCGGTATCAAAGCTGCAGCCAAGATCATGAATGCAACCAAGACGGCGTTGGAAGCGCAGGTCATGGGCGGCTTGGAAAAACTCGATGCCGATTTGATGATGAAGATTCAGGACAATATGTTCACCTTCGACAATTTGTTGAGCGTGGACAGCAAAGGCATTCAAGTGCTGATGCGCAATGTTGAGCCCGACATGTTGATGATCGCCTTGAAAGGCGCCAACGAAGGCGTGCGCGACAAGTTCCTGGAAAACATGTCGACCCGTGCCCGTGGCATGTTTGTGGATGACATGAACGCCAAGGGTTTGCTGCGCATTGCCGATGTGGAAGATGCCCAAAAGACCATCATGCGAATTGCCCGCAAGCTGTCCGACTCTGGCGATTTGGTGCTCGGCGGTGGCGCAGACTTTGTCTGACCCTCACCATGCGGGCCAAGCCATGACAACGCTCAAACCCCGACCGCTGTGGCGGCCTTTGGATTCACTGCGCACCTCCATGGTCAAGCAGGTGTTTGCCAAAGAGCACTTCACGCACAAAAAAGGCTTGCTGTTCACGCCCACGGTGCATACCGACGAGGGCAACCCAGAAACTCAGGCGCTCTCAGCGAGCGACGCGGCGGCGCACGCAGATGACGAAGAAGCTCAAACCGGCCCGCGCACACAGGACCCGCAAGCCGATGCCGTGGCCGAGACGCCGAACATGGAAGAAGTTCGGGCCCAAGCATTTGCCGAGGGCTTAGCCCAAGGTTTAGCCCAAGGCCAAGAGCAAGCTAACCAGGCCCAAGCTGCCAACGAACAAGAAGCCCTGGCTGCGCAAGCCAATGTACAAACACAAGCCTTGCTGCAGGCAATCGACGACAAAGTGGACTCCCTGGTGGAAGACTCCTCGCTGCTCAAAGAGCCCCTGAAGCGCTTGGCACTGCATGTGGCGGAGCAATTGGTCTTGGCCGAATTGAGCCTGTCGCCGCAAGCGGTGGAGCATTTGATTGAGCGCTGCATGGACACGCTCGATGCCTCAGACCCCTCAGCGATGGTGGTGGAGTTGAACCCCCAAGACTTGGCGCTGCTGAACACCCAACAGCGCGCCGACGGCCAGCCCAAGCCTGCTTGGCGGCTGCAAGCCGACCCTTTGCTTTTACCCGGCAGCGTCCGTGTGCGCGCCGACGATGCTGTGGTGAACGATTTGATTGAAAATCGTCTGGAGTCTTTGGCCCACAGCTTGCTCCAAGATCCACGAAGCTGGCAAGAACAGTCCGCGTTTTCGCCCTCCAAATTAGCCAGTCGCTTGACGGCGCAACGGGGTAGCGCGCAAACTGTGGAAGATGCACAAGCCAAACCACGCGCCATGAATGCCCCCTTGGCGCAAGCGTCTGCCGCCGAGTTACGGCCAGAGTTCGCCAATGAGGCCCCTAACACCTCAGATTTGAACGATGAACAGGACGCCTTTGAGGACCTTGAGGCCGAACCGGTAGACGCCGAAGGTTTGACGGAAAAGCACACCTATGAGGCGCATGAAGTCATGGCTACAGCAGCTGCCCCGCCGCAAGCCATGATGAAACAATTTGACGACGCATTGACCGACATCACGCTGGAACTGGACAAACTCGATGACTAGCTTTGCGCAGGAAGTTGCCAGCTCGATGAGCCGCATCCGTGCGAGCAACCCCGAGCGCTGCGGCACCCTGGTGAGACTGGTGGGCCTGCGTTTGGAAGCGCGCGGCATCATGGCGCCCATGGGCTCGAGCTGCGAGATCATGAGCCCAGACGGCCACCGCATTGAGGCGGAGGTGGTGGGCTTCAATGACAAAACTTTGTACCTGATGCCTTTGACAGATCCGGTCGGCATTGGCCCCGGCGCTTCCGTGCGCGTGTCCAGCGATTTGGGCACAGCCAGCTTAGGCCCTGAATTGTTAGGCCGCGTGATTGATGGTCGCGGCGAGCCGCTGGACGGCAAACCCAAACCCGTGGGCACCTCGCGCCTGAGCTTGCTCGGCCTGCCCTTGAATCCGATGGAGCGCGGTCCGATTGACAGCGTGCTGGATGTGGGTGTCAAAGCCATCAACGGTTTGCTCACCTTAGGGCGCGGTCAACGCATTGGCTTGGTGGCCGGTTCGGGCGTGGGCAAAAGCGTTTTGCTGGGCATGATGACGCGCTTTACCAAGGC
>CAIWWN010000168.1 GCA_903916355.1 uncultured Burkholderiales bacterium
CGGTCCCTGTTGTGAACGCCAGCACCGGGGAGATTAGGCAAGCGCAGATCTTTGTTGCTGTGTTGGGTGCGTCCAACTTCACCTATTCCTGCGCAACGCCCACGCAAACGGCGCAAGACTGGGTCGCCAGCATCATTGCCAGCGGCGAGAGTCGTGGAACGCGCGGTTGCTGGATCACTTGGCCTCTTCCTTGCAATGGCAATGTGCCGTGGACCTGCTGGAGCCGCGCAGCATGGGTCTGCCCCTGTTTGATCAGGATCTGGAAGCCGATGCGGACGTTTTAGCCACTCTAACTGCGCTGCACCAACGCTTTTCCCAATGCAGCGGCATCATCGTGGCCTGCCCCGAATACAACGGCCAAGCAACCCCGCTACTCAAGAACACCATCGACTGGGTATCTCGCTTGGCGCATATCGACGCCCGCTTTGGCAACCCTTTCCTTAACAAGCCCGTGCTCTTATGCAGCGCCTCCACTGGATGGAGCGGCGGTGCCTTGGTGATTCAGAACCTGCGGGCTCTGTTTGGCTACGTGGGTGCAATGGTGATGGGGTCCAGCATTGGCATTGCACGCGCGCCAGACCAATGGACGGCCGACGGCTTCCAGTTTGATGGCGCCACCGATAGCCATATCGAAGTCGCCTTGTCTGCCTTGTTGCAGTGGGCCGCGCAATCCCGACAGGTGTCCGAGTCCGAATTACTGTCTGCCTAGACAAAACCTATTAACACCATGGCACACCTATTAATTATCGAGTTGCCAGGCGGCAATGATTTCGACTTGGTTCAGGCGGCAGTCGATCGGGGCGATCGCTTTACCTTCCTCACCTCTGACCTGCAGCATTACAAGAAGCAGGATGCCGCATGGGCCTTGCTGGAGCAAGCGGAGCAATTGTTGGAAATACCGGACTTTGCGTTTGACCCGGTCACGCAAGCGGTGCGGACAGTGCATGCACAAATGCCCATCGATGCCGTGCTGTGCCTGCTTGACATCCGCTTGGTAGAAGCCGCCTGCCTGGCCGAGTTGCTGGAATGCAAACACATCAAGGCTGCTGACGCAGTGCAGTTGCGCGACAAATACAGCGTGCGCCGCACATTGGCCGAGGCTGGCATTGCGCAACCGGAATTCGCCCTGGCGCGAACCAACGTTGAGTTGAAGCAAGCGGTGGCACAACTGGGTTTGCCTGTGCTCGTCAAACCCTCCGACGGCTACGCTTCACAAAACATTGCGGTGTTGCGCTACCCCGAAGACCTGGACCCTTTATGGAGCCCGCTCGAAGATATGCTGCCTTCACGCACAGACTATGGTCTGGGCGTGCGCGCCAATGACCGACTCTTGGTGGAACGCCTGCTGGAGGGCACGGTGATCGGATGCGATACCTTAAGCGTGGACGGACACCACCGCCTGCTGGGCATCCACGAAAAACTATTCTTTGAAGCACCATCCTTCGCCATACAGGGCAGCTGCTTTGCGACAGACCACCCGCAGTGGGACGCCATAGAGACCTATGTGCTGGGCATTCTGGATATCCTGCATTTCAGTTGCGGTGCGACTCACACCGAACTGATGTCGACCGCCGATGGCCCACGCCTTATCGAAGTGAATGGCCGCATGGTGGGTGCCAAGATTGCCAGGCTGGTGAGCTACGCACTGGATTGGTCTTTCCACTCCGCCCTGATTGATGTGCACTTGGGCCACTCGCCTGAGATACCGGTGTCGCGCGAGCAACCGGTATTTGCCGTCACCCGCTGGATCGTTGCGGAACACGCCGGTGTACTGGAGCAGGTTCGTCTGCCCATCGTCAGCGACCCGCGCATCCATTGCGTGGAACTGATGAAGCAAGCAGGTGATGCGGTGCGCCCACCCATTGAAAACGCCGACCGCATCGGCTATGTCATGGTCTGCGCCAACACCCGGGCCGCAGCCGAGGCACTGGCCGAGCAATTTGTGGCACAAGCGGAAGTTGTGCTGCAGCCCACCGGCGCGCTGGCTCAACAACAACCCGAAGCCGCCCCGGAACAAGAAACTCGGAAGCAAGCAGCATGAGCCCTCAATCACCCACACATTCCGCCACCTACCAGGGAGCCTGGCGTGTGCTGACCCTGCTGTTTGTCATCAACCTGCTCAACTTTGTGGACCGCATGATTCCAGCGGTGGTGCTGGAAGACATCCGCAAGGCTTATGGTCTGAGTGACTTGTGGCTGGGCATTCTGGTGTCCTCTTTCACGGTGGCGTTTGCACTTGGTGGCCTGCCGCTGGGGCGCCTGGCGGATCGCTGGATACGCAAAGATGTGCTGGCCGGCGGTGTGTTGGTATGGAGCGCGTTCACGGCACTGTCCGGTATGGCACCCAACTTTCTGAGCTTTTACGTGGCACGCTTGGGTGTGGGCCTGGGTGAGGCCAGCTATGGCCCGGCCGCAGTCTCCATGATTGGCGATATGTTTCCCAAAGCCTGGCGTGGCCGCGCCATGGGTCTGTTCATGCTGGGCCTGCCGATTGGCATTTCGCTGAGCTTCATCGTCATCTCCAAGATCAAGGCGCTGACCGGCTCCTGGCAGATTCCCTTTGTGCTGGCCGGCATCGCGGGCCTGCTGGTGGGTGGTTTGCTGCTCTTCATTCGTGAGCCGGTGCGCGGCGCGCAGGACACGCCCGACACCGTCAAGCTGGTGAAACTGGAGAAGCCCTTTCGCAAGGTGTTTGCCGTCAAAACCTTGTGGTGGATCTGCCTGTCCGGCGTGACCGTGAATATGGCGTCTTACGGCACCAATACCTTCTTCAATTCCCTGCTGCAGCGCTATTACGGCGTGGCGTCCATGGATGCCGGCTGGATGGCTGCCGCCGTGCTGGGCCTGACCGGCCTGCTGGCCATGACGCTGGGCGCCTACTTGGCCGACATGGCACACCAGCGCAACATCAATGGCCGCTTAAAACTGGGAGCCTATTGCCTGCTGGCGGCAGCCCCCTTGGTGGCGCTGGCGCTATGCGAAACACGCGGCAGTGATTTGCGCGTCTTCATGCTGCTGTATGGCAGCGGCTGGGTGTTGTTCTTTATGTACTACGTTTCGGTCTATACCGCCGTACAGGATGTGGTGGAGCCGCGACTACGGGCCACCGCCATGTCGGTGTACTTCGCCGCGCAATATCTAATTGGTTCCACCCTAGGCACCACGCTGGTGGGCGGGCTGTCAGACCACTTTGCCAAGCAGGAAATGGCCGCCGCCGGGGCTGTGGCCATGACGGATACCTTCAAGGGACTGGGCCTGCACTTTGCCATGTTCATTGTGCCCATCATGTTATTGATAACCGGGCTGGTACTACTGATGGCCTCACGCAGTTTTGCGGCCGATGCGCGCCAAGTGTCGCAAATTCCTGCAGACGCAAGCCTTAACTTCACCTAACTTTGCAGCCAAATGTAGCCGCTATTCATACACCTCGCATACCCTGCAGGCCTCACAACTTCGATGAAGACGAATCGTGCGAAAAATCCTGACGGCTTCCCTACTGGTAGTGCCTCTGGCTTGCATGGCGCAGGCTCAAAGCATAGTCAAGCCAGGCCCCACAAACTATTCGGTGCAGCCCGCACTTGGCGCTGCCATTCCGGGCGATGACGGCAATCGCGAGAAGTTAATGGACCGCCTGCAACTGGACAAGGGGCAAAGCGAATTCTGGTACAAATTCGAGGCTAGGCTAGATGCTTACAGCAAGCTGTTTTATGAGGAGAAACCGCCGGCAGCTTACGCTTCCGACACGGCACCAAGGCAATTCGCGCGCCTGACCGACAGCTTTCAAAACCGGCTTGCAGCGCTGGAAGAAATCGAGGAAGCGGCCAAGGATCTGTATGCCGTGCTCAATACGGATCAGCAGAAAATTACGAACCAATCTCTTCTTTCGACGGTACCAACGTTTGTTTCAGCTGCCAATTGCGTGCCTACTGACAGCAAGGCCCGAACCGACAAACCCGACGCCCCGCAACGCAGCCGCCGTGGCGGCGCCACGGGCAATGGACTGGGTGGACCCGGTTAGCGCCAGCGGCGGTGGTCCCAGTAACCGAATCCCAAACCAATACTGACCGGTGGGTAATAGGGCTGGGCGTAATAGACGGGTTGTGACGGCACCACCACGGTGGCCGCAGGAGCTTGTGAATAATCAACTTGGGCAGGTGAGGCCGCCACCGGGCTTTGTGTCATAGAGCCCACGGGGCTAACTTGCAATCGAATGGTGGGGCCAGGGTCTTGCGGCAGTTGAACTGCGTATTGCTTTCCGCCAAACTCATATTGCACGTTGTAGCCCACGGTGCGGTTCTCATAAAAAATCTGATTTGTGCAATGCTGCAAGTTCTGCAACTGCGTCTCCGGTGCGCCCTCGATGCGGTCACCCAGAATGGCACCACCCACCAAGCCCAACATGGTAGCGGCTGCATTGCCGGAACCACGCCCGACGGCATTGCCCATGGCACCACCAGCAATCGCACCCATGACCGCGCCGGCACCCGACTTGGGTGCCGGCACCGCCACTTGCTCGGTGCTGCAAACCTGGCGTGGCACGCCTACCTGCTGCAGGACCGGCGTACTGGAGATCACGCGGCCCACGTCCTCTGCCATGCAGGTACCGCAAGCCATCATCAATGCAGATACGGTTAACACCTTGTTCATGGTCTTCTCTTCAAAGTTTTCGGACAGGGCTTAATGATCTGACAGTCCCTTGGACTCTTTATGCCTGGAAGGTTAAGAAAAGGTAAAGCCTGGGGACTTCACCGGGCGGTCACATAGTTGAGCCGCAAGCTTGTAACAATTGGGGCATGAGACCCGGACGCATGCGACCGGCTGACCTAAGTACTCCATCAAGAAGAAACCATGCTCAGCACTTCAAACAATAACACCCGCTACCACAGCAAACCATTTCTACAATCCGGCAAATTCAAGGTCTGGCTGTTGGCCGGTTTGGTGGCTGTTGCCGTGGCTGGTGTAGCCTGGTGGCAGATGCATCCACGCGCCGGTGATGCTGGTGCAGGCGGCAATACGCCGGGCAGTGCCGCCTCGGGGGGGCCTGCAGGGAGCGGTGCGGCAGGCACAGGAGGTGGTGGTGGCTCACGTCGCTTTGGCGGCGGTAACGGTGCCCAACCAGTATCCGTGCGAACTGCGCGCCAACAGGACATTCGTGTGATGGTCAACGCCATCGGTAGCCTGACGGCCTCCAACACGGCCGTGGTGCGGGCACAGGTCAGCGGTGTGCTGCAAAGCATCCAGTTCCAAGAAGGTCAACAAGTCAAGGCCGGGCAGATTCTGGCGCAGATTGACCCGCGCGCCTTTGCCGCAACTGCCGCGCAAGCCGAAGGCGCGTTGGCACGCGACACGGCGCAACTGGAAAACGCAAAGGTCGACCTGGCCCGCTACAAAGACCTGATCGCCAAAGACGCCGCTCCCAAACAGCAGTTCGATACGCAGCAGGCTCTGGTACGCCAGCTTGAAGGCACGGTCAAGGTCGACCAGGGGGCACTGGCCAGCGCACAGCTGCAATTGTCATACACCAAAGTCGTGGCACCCATCAGCGGGCGTGTCGGTCTGAAGCAGGCGGATCTGGGCAATGTGGTCCAACCGTCCGACGCCAATGGTCTGGTGTCCATCGCCCAGACCCGGCCAATCGCCCTGGTGTTTTCCGTACCCGCGTCGCAGGTGCCGCTGCTGCAGGCAAGGTTGGCGGCCAAACAGGCACTTGTAGTTCAGGCATGGGACAAAGGCGGCTCAAAGCAATTGGCCACCGGCCGGGTAAGCACGATAGACAACGCCATTGACGCGAGCACCGACACCATCAAGGTCAAAGCGGTTTTCCCCAATACCGATGACGCGCTGTTTCCAAACCAATCAGTCGGCGTGCGCTTGCAGTTGGATGTACTGAAGGACGCTCTTACCGTGCCGCAAGCCGCAGTCCTACGCGGCGCGCAGGGCTTTTATGTCTATGTAGCGGAGTCTGACAACACCGTGAGCACTCGCGTGATTAAGCCGGGTGTGGTGGATGGCGACTGGATGGCCGTCGAAGGCGCTGTGCAAGCCGGTGAAAAAATCGTGGTCGATGGCGTGGACCGCCTGCGCAATGGCGCGAAGGTGGAAGTGATCACGCCCAACTTCAAGGGCGGCGCTGGTGGTGGAAATGGCGGCGGCAAATGGAGCGGCGCAAAAGGCCAAGGCAAACCTGGCGCAGATGGCAAGAGCAGTGCCGCCAGCGCGCCAACCGGCGCGGCAAGCACCGCCACTGCGGGCGGCAAGCCCGCTGCAAGTGCCAGCCATGGCGAAGCAGATGGAAAAGCAGCTGCATCCAGCGCAGGACATATGCCGACCGACGGTACTGCGCAGGACGCGCCCGCCAACGGCTCCGACGCAGACGGCGAGCGCCGCCGTGCCTTCTTCCAGAGCCTGTCCCCCGAAGAGCGCGAAAAGATCAAAGCCATGAGCCCGGAGGAACGCCAGGCCTGGCGCGAGAAGATGCGTGCCCAGCGCGAGAAGTCCGGCGGCGCGGCGAACTAACGGCGCCATGAATCCTTCACGAATTTTTATCGAGCGGCCGGTCGCCACCTCGCTGCTGATGCTGGCGATTCTGTTGGCTGGCGCACTCGCGTACCGGCTGCTACCGCTATCGGCCCTGCCCGAGGTGGATTACCCGACCATTGAAGTCACCACGCTCTACCCCGGTGCCAGCCCGGACGTGATCTCGACCACGGTGACTGCGCCACTGGAACGCCAGTTCGGCCAGATGCCAGGCCTTGGCCAAATGACATCCACCAGTTCCGGTGGTGCGTCCATCATCACCCTGCGTTTTTCGCTCGGCCTGTCGCTGGACGTGGCCGAGCAGGAGGTGCAGGCCGCCATCAATGCAGGGGGCAATTTACTGCCCGCCGACTTGCCCATGCCACCGATCTACAGCAAGGTCAATCCGGCCGATGCACCGGTGCTGACCATTGCCGTCACGTCGCCTTCGTTGCCCGTTATTAAACTGCATGACCTGACCGAGAACCGTCTGGCGCCCAAACTGTCGCAGGTGGATGGCGTCGGTCTGGTGAGCATTGCCGGTGGCCGACGCCCTGCCGTGCGCATACAGGCCAATCCGCAAACGCTGGCCAGCGTGGGACTTTCGCTGGACGACATCCGTTCTGCAATAGCTGCCGCCAATGTGAACCAGGCCAAGGGCAGCTTTGACGGCATGCAGCGAGCCTCCACCATTGACGCCAATGACCAGCTGAAATCCGCGTCCGAATACCAGGACCTGATCATCGCTTGGAAGAACGGCAACCCGCTGCGCTTGAAAGATGTGGCGCAGATCGTGGACGATGCCGAGAACCTGCGCCTAGCCGCTTGGTCGGACCGGACCACCGCCGTGATCCTGAATGTGCAGCGCCAGCCCGGCGCCAACGTAATTCAGACCGTGGACCGCGTCAAGGCCTTGCTGCCGCGCCTGCAGGCCACCCTTCCTGCTTCCGTGGATGTGCAGGTGATCGCCGACCGCACAACCACCATCCGTGCCTCGGTGGATGACACCGAGTTCGAACTGCTGCTGGCAGTGGGACTGGTGGTTCTGGTGATTTTTCTTTTCCTGCGTAACGCCCGTGCCACCCTCATTCCGGCCGTGGCCGTGCCGCTGTCGTTGGTCGGCACCTTTGGCGTGATCTATTTGGCGGGCTTCTCCATCAACAACCTGACCTTGATGGCGCTGACCATCTCCACGGGTTTTGTGGTGGATGACGCGATCGTGATGATCGAAAACATTGCCCGTTTTGTGGAAGAAGGCGATTCGCCCATGGTGGCGGCGCTCAAGGGCTCGCAGCAGATCGGCTTCACCATCATCTCGCTCACCGTATCGCTGATCGCGGTGCTGATTCCGCTTTTGTTCATGGGCGATGTGGTGGGCAGACTGTTCCATGAATTTGCCATCACCCTGGCGGTCTCCATCCTGATCTCGGCGGTGGTCTCGCTGACGCTCACGCCGATGATGAGCGCTCGCCTGTTGCAGCCCGAGGTCGAGCGCAAGCACAGCCGCCTGGGCGCCTGGAGCGGCCGCGCCTTTGATGCACTGGTGGCCAACTATGGCCGCACGCTGGACTGGGTGCTGCACCGGCCGTTCTGGACGCTCGGCGTGTTCGCTCTAACGTTGGTGGCTACCACCCTTCTCTATATCGGCGTGCCCAAGGGATTCTTTCCGGTGCAGGACACCGGCCTGATTCAGGTGATTACCGAAGGCCCGCAGACCACCTCGTTTGCCGCCATGGGCGAGCGTCAGCAGGCACTGGCCGACGCGATATTGAAGGACCCGGAGGTGGACCATCTGGCCTCCTTCATCGGCGTGGACGGAGCCAACCCGACGCTCAACACCGGGCGCATGCAGATCACGCTCAAGCCGTTTGCCCAGCGCAGCCACAGCGCCAGCGAGATCATCCATCGTCTCTCGGAAACCACCTCGCATGTGCCGGGCATTGCCGCCTATATGCAACCGGTGCAGGACCTAAGTATTGAAGACCGCATCTCAAAGACGCAATACCAGTTCTTGCTCAGCTCGCTGGATGACAAGGATCTGGCCAGCGCCACCAATCGGCTGCTGGAGCGTCTGCAAACTCTGTCGCAACTTGAAGACGTGGCGACCGATTTGCAGAACCAGGGCTTGCAAGCCTATGTGCAGATCAACCGCGAGGCTGCGGGCAAACTGGGCGTGACGGTGGCGTCCATCGACAACGCGCTCTACAACGCCTATGGCCAGCGATTGATCTCCACAATCTACACCCAAGCCAGCCAGTACCGCGTGGTGCTGGAAGCCGCCCCGCCGTACCGCAAAGGCATGGGCGCGCTAGACGGACTGTATGTGCCGGGCAGCAGCAATATCAATGGCGTGACATCCACCGTGCAGGTGCCGCTGTCGTCGGTCGCGCAGTTTGTCGAGCGTCCCGTTGCCTTGTCCATCAACCATGTAGCGCAGTTCCCCTCCGCCACAGTGTCCTTCAATCTGGCACCCGGCGTTTCGCTCGGTGCAGCGGTTGATGCCATCAAGGCCGAAGAGGCCAAGCTGGACTTTCCGCCAAGCGTAGAGACCAGTTTCCAAGGCGCGGCCGAAGCCTTTCGCAACTCGCTCTCCAGCACGCTACTGCTGATCCTGGCGGCGGTGGTGACCATGTACATCGTGCTCGGTGTGCTGTACGAAAGCTACATCCATCCGGTCACGATTTTGTCCACCCTGCCATCGGCCGGCCTGGGCGCGCTGCTGGCGCTGTTGCTTGCCAGGCAGGACTTGGGCGTGGTCGGCATCATCGGCATCGTGCTGCTGATTGGCATCGTCAAGAAGAACGCCATCATGATGATTGACTTCGCTCTGGATGCCGAGCGCGAACAGGGTCTGTCGCCCCGCGCAGCCATCCACCAGGCCTGCCTGCTGCGCTTTCGCCCGATTCTTATGACGACAATGGCCGCGCTATTGGGTGCCTTGCCACTGATGTTGGGCACGGGCGCCGGACACGAACTGCGCCATCCTCTGGGCGTGACCATGGTTGGCGGTCTGATCGTCAGCCAGATACTGACCCTATTCACCACGCCGGTGATATATCTGGAGTTTGCCAAGCTGGCGCAACGCTGGAAGCAGCGTGGCGCACGGCGTGCTGATGTGCAGCCATGAACATCTCGGCCCCTTTCATTGCCAGGCCGGTGGCCACCACGCTGATCACGCTGGGCGTGGGTCTGGCCGGTGCCCTGTGCTTCTGGCTGCTGCCAATTGCGCCGCTGCCGCAGGTGGATATCCCCACCATCGCAGTGAGCGCATCCCTGCCGGGTGCCAGCCCGGACACCATGGCTGCCACCGTGGCCACGCCGCTCGAGCGGGTACTGGGCAGCATCGCCGGGGTGAATGAAATCACCTCTCGCTCGTCGCTGGGCTCCACCAGCATCACGCTGCAGTTCGCCTTGAACCGCGATATCAATGGTGCTGCGCGCGATGTGCAAGCCGCCATCAATGCCGCGCGCACTTTGCTACCCACTGGCATGCCCAGCAATCCGAGCTACCGCAAGGTGAACCCGGCTGATGCTCCCATCATGATTCTGTCGATGACGTCTGACACGCTGACCCGTGGTCAGATGTATGACGCTGCCTCCACCGTGCTGGCACAACGCATCGCACAGGTGGAGGGCGTGGGCCAGGTGAGCGTGGGCGGTGGCGCACTGCCCGCCGTGCGGGTAGAGCTCAACCCCGACAAGCTGGCGGCGCAAGGCATTGCGCTGGACAACATTCGCCTGGCACTCGCCGCCACCAATGCGAACCGGCCCAAGGGTGCGCTGGAAGACGGCAACCGGGCCTGGCAGGTCGACGCCAACGACCAGGCCCGCACTGCGGCCGAATACGCGCCAGTCATCCTCAGCTACCGCAATGGCGCGGCGGTGCGGCTGCGCGATGTGGCCGAGGTGAGCGACTCGGTGCAGGACACGCGCAATTACGGCGTGGCCAATGGCAAGCCTGCGATTGCGCTTTTTGTGCTGAAAGAGCCCGGCGCCAACATCATCGAGACTGTTAAGCGCGTGCGCGAAATTCTGCCGCGCCTGCAAGCGTCCATACCCGCCGCGATTGACATCAAGGTGCTCAGCGACCGCACGCCCACCATACGCGCCTCGCTGCGTGAGGTTGAGCGCTCGCTGGCGATTGCTGTGGGTCTGGTGATACTGGTAGTGCTGCTGTTTCTGCGCAGTTGGCGCGCCACCTTGCTGCCCGCCGTTGCGGTGCCGGTGTCGCTGGCCGGCACGCTGGGCGTGATGTATTTGTGCGGCTACAGCCTGGACAACCTCTCGGCCATGGCGCTCACCGTGGCCACCGGCTTTGTGGTGGACGATGCCATCGTGGTCCTGGAGAACATCACCCGCTACACCGAGCAGGGCTATAGCGCGCGCGAAGCAGCGCTCAAGGGCGCGCGCGAGATCGGATTTACCGTGGTCTCGATCAGCATTTCTCTCATCGCCGTGTTCATCCCTATCCTGATGATGGGAGGCGTCGTGGGCCGGCTGTTCCGTGAGTTTGCGGTGGTGCTGTCGTCGGCCATTCTGGTGTCCATGCTGGTATCGCTGACGACCACACCCATGATGGCCTCGGTGTTGTTGCGGCCCCAGTGCGCAGAGCCCATCCCGCCGCGCCAGCGCGGGCTGTGGCTGCGGGTGGCGACACGCTGGCTACAGACCGCCGGCCGTTGTATTGAAAAAGTGGGCAGCGGCGTGGCGCGAGGCTACCGGCGCAGCCTGGTCTGGACGCTGCGCCACCAACCGGTGGCCATGCTTTCGCTGGTTGCGGTGGTGGCACTCAACGTGTATTTGTACGCGGCGATTCCCAAAACCTTTTTCCCGCAACAGGACACGGGCGTCATCGTCGGTGGTGTGCAGGCCGACCAGGGCAGCTCGTTCCAGATGATGCAGGCGCGGGTCGACAAATTCGTCGCCATCGTCATGGCCGACCCGGCGGTGGTCAATGTCAGTGGCTCCACGGGAAGCGGCGGTGGCGGTGGCCCAGGCGGTGGTCAGCGCAACTCAGCCAGTTTCTATGTCACGCTCAAACCCCTGGCCGAACGCCAGATTTCTGTGGATGGCGTGATTGCGCGCTTGCGTGGAAAGCTAGCGCATGAGCCCGGCGCCAATCTATTCCTGGTGCCGGTGCAGGACATTCGCATCGGTGGGCGCCAGTCCAACGCGCAATACCAGTACACCTTGCAGGCCGACGCGGTGGAGGACCTGCGCACCTGGGAGCCCCGCCTGCGCGCGGCGCTTTCCAAACTACCGGAGTTGGCCGATGTCAACAGCGACCAGCAAGACAAAGGCATGCAAACGTCCATCACGATCGACCGCGATGCGGCAGCACGCCTGGGTGTCACGGTGGGCAATCTGGACACCACGCTGAACGACGCCTTTGGCCAGCGCCAGGTGGGGGTGATCTACAACCCGCTTAACCAGTACCGCGTGGTGATGGAATTCGCCCCCGAATTTCTGCAGGGCCCCGAGATGCTGGCGCGACTGTTTGTCACCAGCAAAAGCGGGGCGCAGGTGCCGCTGTCCAGCTTTTCCAAGGTAGAGACCACTAACACACCGCTCAGCATCAACCACCAGAGCGGCACACCTGCTTCTACCATCAGCTTCAATCTGCCGGTGGGCGTATCGCTGTCGGATGCGACAGCAGCTATTGACAACGCGCTGCTGCAGACGGGTGTTCCGATTTCGGTGCGCGGCAGTTTTCAGGGCACGGCCAATGCGTTTCAGCAATCGTTGGGCTCACAGCCCATGCTGATTGCGGCGGCCCTGGTCACCATCTACCTGGTGCTGGGCATGTTGTATGAGAGCCTGATCCATCCGCTGACCATCATCTCGACATTGCCCTCGGCCGGGGTCGGTGCGCTGCTGGCCTTGATGTTGTTTAACACCGAGTTTTCCATCATCGCCTTTATCGGCGTGATTCTGCTGATCGGCATCGTTAAGAAGAACGCCATCATGATGATTGACTTCGCCATCGCCCGGCAGCGCACCGGACAGGCCAGCGCAGCCTCGGCCATTTACCGTGCGGCCCGCCTGCGTCTGCGCCCCATCCTGATGACCACCATGGCCGCCATTTTTGGCGCCGTGCCGCTGGCACTGGGTACCGGCGATGGTGCCGAGATGCGCCAGCCGCTGGGCATTGCCATCGTCGGCGGCCTGATTCTGAGCCAACTGCTGACGCTCTACACCACGCCCGTCGTCTATGTGCTGATGGACCGACTGAAGAGCAAACTTCCCCGTCCAGTGGCTGCTTCTGTTGCCGCAATCGGCGAACCCGCATGAGACCACTATGCTGAACCCCACCCCTAAAACCCTATTGGCATTTGCCGTGATGTTGGTACTCAGCGGCTGCGCATTTACGCGCGTCGACCCGCCGACACCAGACCCTGCACCGGCGCAGTTCAAGGAGGCGTTACCCGCCTCACAAGCTGCGGCGCACGCAGTGCCCGATGCCTGGTGGACACTGTTCCAGGACCAGGTGCTCGATGAGCTGGAGCGCCGCGTCGTCATTGGCAACGAAACGCTGAAGGTCTCAATGGCCCAACTCACCGCCGCCCGTGCCACGCTGGACGCCAGCCAGAGCGCCGTCTACCCCACGCTCAACGCCGGACTGAACGGCACGCGTGCCTACACCGCAACGTCAAACGCTGCAGAGAACCCCAGCAACAACGTGGCGCTGAGCGCCAATGCGACTTGGGAGTTGGACCTTTGGGGCCGCCTTTCGATGGCAACGCAGGGCGCGCAAGCGACCTTCAACGCTTCAGAAGCCGACCTGGCCTCTGCCCGCTTGTCGGTCCAGGCCTCGTTGGCACAGGGCTATTTTTCGTTGCGTGCAGCCGAGGTACAGCAAGAATTGCTGCAACGCAATGTGCTGGCCTACCAACGGTCATTGGAGCTGACCCAGGTGCGCTACAACGCGGGCGTTGCGGGCCTGACAGACGTGCTGCAAGCCAAAACCCAACTCAACAGCACGCAAACTCAACTGGCCGATGCTACCGCGCAGCGCGCGCAACTGGAACACGCGCTGGCGGTGCTGTTGGGCGTGCCGCCCTCCAGTTTCAGCTTGCCGCCTACTGCAACGTTACCGGCTGCCGTGGCCGTCCCGGCATCGCTGCCATCAACCTTGCTGGCGCGTCGGCCCGACATCGCGGCCGCGAGCGAACGCGTCAAGGCCGCTTATGCGCAGATTGGCGTCACCGACGCAGCACTCTTCCCCACGCTCAGCCTCTCAGCCAGCGCGGGCTATGGTCAGAATTCGATTGCCAATTTGCTGAGTGCACCGAACCTGTTGTGGAATGCGGGCGTGGGATTGACGCAATCCATTCTGGATGGCGGAGTGCGCAAACAGGCCAGCGCCCAGGCGCGAGCGATTGCCGAGCAAGTTACCTCCAGCTACCGCCAGTTGGTGCTGACCGCGCTGCAGGAAGTGGAAGACAACCTGGTGCTGGCGAATCGCCTGCAAGACGAGGTGAATTCGCAAACCGATGCACTGCAATCGGCGCAGCGCAATCTGGACATCGTGACCGCGCAGTATCGCGCTGGCACCGTTAGCTACATCAACGTCAGCGCCGCACAAAGTTCCGCGCTGAATGCCGAGGTTACGCTGTTGACGTTGCGCAATCGCCAGTTGGCGGCGGTCAACACCTTGCTGAAAAATATTGCTGGTCGGTGGAACGAGTCCTAACTGATATACCCATATTTAATTCCACAAGGGGTCTTTGGTATTGAGGCGACGGTCACTTTTTGGTTTAGCCAAGCGCTCAGAGAACACCAATGTCATACCCGGTGCTATGACTAGCCAAGATTCAGTAATGACAACAATAGGGCGAGCAATTTGTACTTCTGTAAGTCCGGAATCTAATGTGCTGAACCCTAGATTGATAAGTTGATTTTTGCCGCCGCAGACAAAGGCGGCTTTCAACCCCAACCCGTTGAACAACGATCAGATCGTGTGGTCACTCCTTATTCATGATCGGACCAATGTTCCTATGCCCCGTATGACCGTTCACGAAAGAATGCTCGCTTCGCACTCGCATAATTCTTAACCGCCAGCGATTGACCGCTTCCAGAAATCCATAGGTCGTCTATGGCCGCTTTGTAGAAGAAAAATTACTAAGCAGTCTGCGTTTTGAATCTTGAAAAACTGGGTTTGGTAGAAGGCAGCTATCGCGGCATAGCTGGCTTACGATTTTCCCCATACCCGACCTTCATTTACGCTGACTCTTTGCGGGAGCAACCTCTTCACTGGGCAGATCGACAGCCTCCCGCAACGCCTTACCTACCTTGAAATGCGGCACACGCGCCGCAGGAATTTCCACTGGAGCGCCACTGCGCGGGTTACGACCCATCCGCGAGGCACGGTGAATGACTGAGAAACTACCGAAACCCCTGATCTCAATGCGCTGCCCACGCACCGTTGCGCTAGTCATCGCCTCCAAGATGGTCGAAACGGCGGCTTCAGCATCCCCCTGTGTCAGCTGACTGAACCGTTCGGAGAGAAGTTGCACGAGGTCTGATCGGTTCATTTGCTCCGAAGGATAAGGCAGCTTTTTCAGGATTCGCCCAAAAAGCGCGTTCAAAAGCCATTTAGGCGCGCTTTTGGACCGCCGCTAACACCAGCGACATCGAAGCACTTTCTACGCTTACGGAGGCGGATCACGAGCGACTTGCGCTGTTGACCAAGACCTTGGCCGAACCTGACCCCAAGAAGAAGGCCCAAGCTCTCCGGCAACGGGCGGGCCGACTGCAGGAGCTCAAGGGCCGCATCGATCTGGCCGCCCCTTTAATCAACGATGCCAAGCTCGCAGCCCTGCGCAATCTAATCGACAAGTCAAAGGCGGCCGAGACGGCTGCAGAGCTAGCTGCCTCCGATTTCAAGGCCATTCCGGGCCAGTTGACAGGAACAGGCGGCGAGGAGTGGAAGGCACTCTTCGAGGCCGCCCGAACCTTCGCGAAGACCTCGCATCCCGAACATGCGTTGGGGTCATTCCCGAGTGATGCTTCATGTCCGTTGTGCCAGAACCTGTTGGGTGATGAAGGAGCAGTGCGACTCGCGCGCTTTGACTCATTCATTCAGCAGACCTCAGAAGCGCAGGCGAAAGAGGCGCGGACCAAAGCTGAAGATGCAAATAAGGCAGTTCGGGCTGCTAACCTGAACCTTCTGATCGGGGCAGCTCTTGTTGAGGAGTTGAAGGAGATTGACGCACACCTCGCCGAGCAATGCTCCGCTCTGCAGGCCAGCTTCACATCAAGACAAAAGCAAGCCCTTGAAGCTTCCGCCGGGAGGATAGCTTGGGATCAGATTCATGCGCAGCACGATGACCCGCGACCGAAGCTTGTTGGCTACGCAACAGCTTTCATCGAACAAGCGAAGACCCTTGAGGCCACAGCCGACGAAACGGCTAAAGCCGCGATGACGCAAGAGAAGCTAGAGGTTTAAAAGTGGTCGAAAAATGGTTAAGATGTGGTTTTATTTGCAGTAAAGGGGCCTTTATGCAGACAATTTCCAATGAAAGAACGACAGGCTTTAGCTTGTTCGATAGCGTTCCTCGCGACTACTTTCACTTTGGTGAAGGCCCCGCTTTTCAGCCCAAAATTGTCTCCGATGTCTTGGGGCTCAAAAAAGAGGATGTTTCAAAGCTAGCCTCTGTCTCGCAACGGTCCGTCCGGTATGACGAAGCAATTCCTGAACAAGTTAAAGAGCGGCTTCAGGAAATAGCAATGACCGCCAACATGGTGGCAAAATTTTTCGATGGTGACACTGACAAAACAGTTCTCTGGTTCAAAGCGCGCAATCCATTACTCGGTGATATTTCCCCGAAAGAGATGATTCGACTTGGCCGATACGAACGGTTGCGCAAGTTCATCGTCCATGCCGTACTCAAACAGGATAGACCGCAAGAGCAACAGCCACTTTCTGCCTGAGCGAATAATTTTCTGTGGCCAAACCCAAGCGACCGATCATCCCTCCGTCCAAGACGGTGCCCCCTGCGCCAATTGGCGTGCGCGAACTCGATCGATTTAGTCATGCCTCCATTGATAAGTGGAATGCCTTGTCAAAGGATTTGGATGAGCTAGAGGATGTCATGCACTTCAACCTAGAGCCTGAGCGTAGGCGTCTGCGAAGTGAATTGATTGCGGCTCTTCAAAAAAATCCACCAAAGAACATTCCTGTCACGCGGTGGGTCCGGATCGTTGACTACAAGTTTTCACTAATGCCCCTTTCAAGCGCGGGTAGCTTGACTGAAATTGGAGGTCGATTCAATGCCGGCATGGACTTGGATGAGGGGACGCTCAAGCCTTGGCCTGCCTTGTACTTGGCCGAAGACTACGAAACTGCTTTTCGAGAAAAGTTCCAACTCAGAACAACTGACCGTATCGATGGCCTAACCCCTCAAGAACTTGCTCTTGAGCACGGGAGAAGTCACTCGACAGTTTTTCTCCAAGGACAGATTGAAAACGTATTCGACATGACGTCTTCGCGCCACCTAGACGACATAGCAAAAGTCTTGCGAAAAATTAAATTGCCGGATCGGGCAAAGTCCTTGATGACAAAGCTTGGGATGAAGCCTAGGGACTACGCGATGGTTCGCACGGGAGTTGCCCTATATGACGCGGTATTGCGTCATAACTGGCGAATTCAACCCGTTCAGTTTGGGCTGCCTTCACGCAGCCATGTTTTGGCAGAGCTGGTAAGGGCCGCAGGCTTTGACGCCATACTTTACAAGTCAACAATGGGGACTGGTAAGTGCCTCGCGCTTTTTCCAGATAAGTTGTCTGGGGAAAGTTATCTGGAATTGGCTGACGCAGCGCCGCCTGAAGTCCAACTCACCCGCTTAGATACATCCTCAGCTCAAGTGCTCGCAGGCTGGCACATCTTGCCGCCTGGCTTTTCTTTGTAAGTGTGCATAAAGCAGGGCAACCTCGTAAGTGAAGTGCATGCCCTTACTGTTTAAACATGCGGATGGATAATTCAAACATGAACAAAATTACCTGCCCGCACTGCGGCAAAGCGTTTGAGATTGACGAAGCTGGCTACGCCGACATCCTAAAGCAGGTTCGCGACAGCGACTTCGAGCAGCAGCTGCACGACCGGCTTGAACTTGCCGAGCAAGACAAACAAAATGCCATCGAATTGGCCAAGACCAAGGCCGCCAGTGAATTGCAGAGAGCTGCCGCCGCCAAGGATGCAGAGATCCAGGAGCTGAAGGGCAAACTCGATGCGGGGGATATCGCGCGCAAGCTTGCTGTGAGTGAGGCCCTCAGCGCAATAGAAAAAGAACGCGATGCATTGGCCAACAAACTCCAGCAGGCCGGTCACGATAAACAGAGTGAAGCCCAACTTGCTGAAGCCCGGCTCGTTAACGAGCTGCAAAAGGCAGCCGCGGCAAAGGACTCGCAGATCCAGGACCTGAAGGCCAAGCTGGATGCGATCGCCCTTGCTCAAAAGCTTGCCATCTCTGAGGCGGTCAATGACGTGGAAAAGGAGCGCGATGCGCTCAAAAATGGCCTTGAACGATCGGAACTTGAAAAGCAGCTGGCCACCAACGCACTCAAAGAAAAGTACGAAACCCAGATCAAGGATCGCGACGATGCGATTGAGCGCCTGCGGGACATGAAGGCCCGCTTGTCGACCAAGATGGTGGGGGAGACCTTAGAGCAGCACTGCGAGACCGAGTTCAATCGACTGCGAGCCACGGCCTTTCCGAAGGCGTACTTTGAAAAAGACAACGACGCCAAGAGTGGCAGCAAAGGCGACTACATTTTCCGGGACCTGGATGATGCGCGCACCGAGATTGTCTCCATCATGTTTGAGATGAAAAACGAAAACGATGGGACGGCCACCAAGAAGAAGAACGAGGAATTTCTCAAAGAGCTGGACAAGGATCGCACGGAAAAGGGATGCGAATATGCGGTGCTGATCTCACTGCTGGAACCCGACAGCGAGCTGTACAACACCGGTATAGTTGATGTCTCGCATCGCTACCCCAAGATGTATGTCGTGCGGCCGCAGTTTTTCATCCCGATCATCACGCTCTTGCGCAATGCTGCGGTTAACTCCCTTCAATACAAGTCGGAGCTCGCGCTTGTCAAAGCGCAAAACATCGACATCACGAAGTTTGAGACCGAGCTCGATTCGTTCAAGTCTGGCTTTGCGAGAAACTTTGACCTGGCCTCCAAGCGCTTCCAAACAGCGATCGATGAAATCGACAAGTCAATCGATCACCTGAAGAAGACCAAGGAGGCATTGGAAGGCGCTGACCGCAATCTGCGCTTGGCCAACGACAAGGCCCAGGATGTGACGATCAAAAA
>CAIWWN010000169.1 GCA_903916355.1 uncultured Burkholderiales bacterium
GATCGTTGGGGCTCGGGTTCAGTCTCTCAAGTGACCTTCAGTCGTCTGCGTGATTTGTAGACTGATTTGATTAAAACCAAGGAGACCGTCATGATTCGACCCCTCGCCGCGACCCTGCTCGCCGCTTCGCTGCTGCTCAGCGCCTGCACAGCTGTGCCTCCTTCGCGCCCCAGCAGCTGGTCTGCACCCGAGGTGTTGGTGGCCCCCTCATCGTTTACCGGGGTGCACGGTTTGGCGATCGACAAGCAGGGCCGTTTGCTGGCCGGCTCCGTCGTGGGCAGTTCCTTGTGGGAAGTGAACCGCCAAACCGGTGCAGCGCGCATCATGGTGCCTGCACCAGAAGGCCAAGCGGACGACATTGCTGTGGGGCCCAAAGGCGAGTTGGCCTGGACCAACTACATGGTGGGCATGATCCGCTACCGCGAAAATGACGCCGCTCCCTTGCGCGTATTGGCCAAGGACCTGCCCGGTATCAACTCCCTGGACTTTGACCGGCGCAACGGCAAGCTCTATGCGTCACAGGTCTTCTTGGGTGATGCCTTGTGGGAAATCGATGTGGCAGGCCAGCAAGCGCCGCGCTTGATCAAGAAAGATCTGGGAGGTTTCAATGGCTTTGAAGTGGGACCCGATGGCATGCTGTATGGGCCTTTGTGGTTCAAAGGCCAGGTCGTCAAAATCAATCCGGCCAATGGCGATGTCACGGTCATCAACAGCGAATTCAAAACCCCTGCAGCGGCCAACCTGGATGGCAAAGGCAATCTGTGGGTGATCGACACCAAGACCGGTGAGCTGAGCCGTGTGGAGTTGGCCACTGGGCGCAAAACCGTGGCCAAGCAACTCAAACCCGCTTTGGATAATTTGGCGATCGCCCCCGATGGGACGATCTATGTGTCCAACATGGCCGACAACTCGATTGAGGCCTTCAATCCTTTGACGGGTGTCTTGACGCTGGTGACCGGCGGTAAGGTGGCGGTGCCTGCTGGATTGAAAGTAGAAGGCCATGACCTGTGGGTCGCGGATGTCTTTGGTTTTCGCAACGTCAATACCCAAACCGGCGCGGTGAGAGACATATTCCGCATGCAGGCTTCTGACATGGAGTACCCCTTTGCCGTGGGCGTCTCGGCCACGCACTTTGCTTTGACCTCTTGGTTCACCGGCACCGTGCAAATGGTCGAGCGCAGCACGCTCAAAACCAGTGCCATGTTGCATGGCTTGAAAGCACCGTTTGATGCCATTCCGATGGCCGACGGCAGCGTGGTGTACGCCGAAATTGCCACCGGCAGCATCACCCGGGCCAGTGGCGCGCAATGGGCGGACAGAAAAGTCATCGCCCAAGGCTTGGCGGGTCCGGTGCAAATGGTGCTGGGCAAAGACGGCGCTTTGTATGTGACCGAGGCCGCAGGCAAACTGGTGCGGGTCAATATGACGGACGGCAGCAAGACCACGGTGGCTGAAGGGTTGGCTTTGCCTGAAGGCGTGGCGCAAACCCCATGGGGCAGTTTCATCGTCGCCGAAAGCGCAGCCAAACGCCTGGTGGAAATTGACCCCGCTAACGGCACTCGCCGCACCGTGGCCGAAAACCTGCCCATTGGCATGCCCGGCGGCGCGGGCATGCCGCCACCCTATGTGGTGACCGGTGTGGCCGTGGGCGCTGACGGCAGCATTTACATGTCTGCCGATCTCAATAACGCCATTTACCGCATACGCCCTCAACGCTGAGTCGGGCAAAAATTGGCAAGAGAGTGTCACTTTTTGCCAATCGCTTTGAGGATTCGGGCGATTGCTTGAATAGGCCAATCCCGTTGCAATGCTCTTGAAAGGCCTCTGCTTGGGGGCCGTGCCAGGAGCGCGCATGTATTTGACCGCAGGATTGCATCGTTCGGTGCAAAAGCATCCCGACAAAACGGCCACCATCACTGGTGAGCGCCGCCAGACATTCAAGCAATTGGAAAACCGCGTGGCGCATACGGCTGGCGCTTTGCGGGCCTTGGGCCTGCAGCCTGGCGAGCGGCTCTCGGTGCTGGCGCAAAACAGCGACCGCATGATGGAGTTGCTGCTGGCCGGTTGGTGGGCCGGCTTGGTGGTCAACCCGATCAACACCCGCTGGTCAGCGGCCGAGGTGAGCTATGCGCTGCGTGATTGCGCCGCCAGCGCTCTGGCGGTGGACGATGCCTTGTGGCCGGTTGCCCAGGCCTTAGAACCCGATTTGCCTGCACTGCGCCATCGTTTGTTCATGGGGCAGAGCGAAACGCCGCAGGCTTATCAATCGCTGGAAGCGTTGGTGTTGCAAGCCCCGGCCGTCGAAGACGTGCGCTGTGCAACCGACTCATTGGCTGCGATCGTCTATACCGGTGGCACCACCGGTTTCCCCAAGGGGGTGATGCTGTCACATGGCAACTTCTGGGCTTCCTTGGTGGGGCGCATGGCCGAAATCTCGAACCCGCCTGAATTTGTGACCTTGCTGACTTCGCCCATGTTCCATGTGGCGGGGCTGGGGCGCATGTTGGGCCAAACCATCGTCGGCGGCACCTGCGTCACCGTGCCTGTTTTTCAACCGCAAGCGGTGGTGGCCAAGATGGCCGAAGAACAGGTCTCTGATTTGGTGATCGTGCCCAGCATGCTGCAAATGCTGTTGGAGGCTGAGGGCTTTAACCCCCATGTTTTGCCTGGCTTGCAGCGCATTTTGTGGGGCGCGGCCCCGATCACGGTGCCCTTGTTGCAGCGCGCCATGGCCACTTTTCCCGCAGTCGAATTCATCCATGCTTATGGCATGACCGAAACCGCCGCCTCCGTCTCGGTGCTGCGCCTGTCGCACACGCCTGAATTTTTGGGCAGTGAACGCATTCGCTCAGCCGGCCAAGCGGGGCTGTCGGCAGAAATACGCATTGCCGATGAGCAGGGCCAAGAAGTGCCGCGCGGCACGCCGGGTGAAATTTGGATTCGAGGTCCGATGGTGATGCAAGGCTATTGGGGGCGACCGCAAGAAACGCAGCAAGCGGTGCGCGATGGTTGGTTGCGCACCGGTGACGGTGGCACCATGGACCAGGACGGCTACCTGTATGTGATCGATCGCATCAAAGACATGGTGATTACCGGGGGCGAGAACGTGTATCCCGCCGAAGTTGAAAATGTGTTGTGCAGCCACCCGGCGGTGCAGGCCTGCGCCGTGATTGGCGTGCCGCATGAAAAATGGGGTGAAGCGGTGCATGCCGTGGTCGTTCTGCGCGCAGGCGCTCAGGTCACTGCGGACGATTTGGACGCGCACTGTCGCAGCCAGATTGGGGCCTACAAATGCCCCAAAAGCTATGACTTCCGTGCCCAACTGCCGATGACGGCTGCGGGCAAGGTGCAAAAAACCGAACTGCGCAAATCTGTTGCGGGGCAGACTCCGCCATGACCGGCGCCATTGCAGGACGCCCCCCTTTGCAGGGCGTGAAGGTCTTGGACTTGAGCCGTTTGCTGCCCGGGCCGATGGCCACCTTGCATCTGGCCGACCTGGGCGCCGATGTGATCAAGATCGAAGACTTGGGTTTGGGCGACTATGCCTCGCCCGCCGTGCGCGAATTGATCAACCGCAACAAGCGCGGCATGCGCATCGACCTCAAGCAGGCCGAGGGCGTGCGCATTTTGCTGGAGATGTGCGCGCAAGCCGATGTGCTGGTCGAAGGCTTTCGGCCTGGGGTGATGGCGCGTTTGGGTTTGGGCTACGAGGTGGTGCACGCGCGCAACCCGCGCTTGGTGTACTGCAGCATCAGCGGATATGGTCAGACCGGCCCCTTCAGCCAAAAGGCCGGACACGACTTGAACTACTGCGGTTGGGCCGGCGTGGCCGAGCAGATCGGCACGCCCAGCGGCGAGTTAGCCCTGTCGAACGTGCCGGTGGGCGACTTGCTCGGCGGTACCATGCCAGCGGTCATGGGCATCTTGGCGGCGCTGTTTGACGCCCTGCGCACAGGGCAGGGGCGCCATGTGGATGTGGCCATAGCCGATGGCGTGCTGGCCAACGCGGTCATTCCGCTGGCCGCAGTCAACCAACGCGGTACCACGCCGCCGCCAGGGGGCGACAAACTGACCGGGGCCTTGCCCTGCTACGGTTTGTACGCCACGCAAGATGGCCGGTATCTGGCCGTTGGCGCTTTCGAGCACAAGTTCTGGCAGCAGTTTTGTGTGCTTTTGGATCGGCCCGACTTGGCCGCGCACCACATTCCCGCTACCCCTGAACTGAACCAATGGGTACGTCAAGAGGTGTCCGAGCGGGTTCGGTCGCAACCCTTGGCCTATTGGTCGGCCCTGCTGGCCGATGCGGACTGCTGCGTCACGCCCGTGTTGAATGTGCAAGAAGCGCAAACCCTGCCGCATTTTGTGGCACGCGGCATGTGGGTCGAGGTCGAAACGGCGCAAGGCGAACGCATGACGCAAATGGCCATGCCGGTGCAAATGACCGACTATGTGTTTCAAGTCCGGTGCGCCGCACCCGCTCAAGGCCAGCACACCGAAGAGGTGTTGCACGAGGCGGGTTGGGACGCGACAGCCATTGCCCGTTGGCGTGCTCAGAAAGTCGTAGCATAGGGGTTGTTGCTCCTCCATGGAGAGTCCCTCTTACTCAACGATTCATGCCCCGTCGCCCATCCGCAGTCTCCGCCGTCACCAGCCCGCACACCATTGCTGTTCACCAAGTGGTGCAGATGCTGTTGGGCCTCAAGAGGGAGGAGGACCGCGCGGCGATGCTGCTCAAAGCAGGGATTTCGCAAGCCTTGCTGGAGTCGGACCTGTCAAGGGTGACGCAGGCCCAGTTCGCTCGTTTGATGGCCGCGCTGATGCGCCATCACCGCGATGAATTTTGGGGCTTGGGCTCCAAGCCTTTGCCTTTGGGTACCTTTGCCTCAGGCTGCCGCATGTTGGTGGGCCAGCGCAATCTGGGTGACGCCTTGCGCGCAGGTTTGCGCTACTACCATGCGCTGCTGCCTGACTTTGTGCCCCGCTTGGTCGTTCAGTCCGGTGTGGCCTATTTGCGCGTCAGTGCCAAACCCGATTTGAATCCGCGCCAGGTGTATGCGGTGCGGGTTTTCTTGTTCCTCAGTTATGGCGTGATGTGTTGGCTGGCGGCGCGGCGCATTCCCGTGGATGAAGTGGTCTACCAAGACAGTGAGACTGCAAGGCGCAGTGATGCGTCTCGGCTGTTTCAAGCCAGCATACGTTTGTCGGAGCGGGAGTGGGGCTTTCGCTTCGATGCCAAGTGGCTGGAACTGCCGGTGGTACAAAACCTGGAAAGCGTAGAAGAGTTCTTGCACCTTGCACCCGCCTGCCTGTTGGTCAAGTACCGCGACCAGGCCAGTTTGACCGAACGCATTCGCCGATTGCTGCGACGCTATCTGACGGAAGAAATGCCCTCATTGGAAGACATCAGCCACATGCTGGCCACCACGCCCCAGACCCTGCGCCGCCGCCTGCATCGCGAAGGGCAGGGCTACCAAATGATCAAAGATGCGCTGCGCCGTGACGTGGCGGTCGAGTTCCTCACCCAAACCGAGCTGCCCCTGCTGGAGGTGGCGGCCAAGGTGGGCTTTTCTGAGGCCAGTACCTTTCACCGGGCCTTCAAAGGCTGGACGGGTTTGACCCCTGGGGCTTATCGGCAGGCGCATAACGAGCCGGTGGAAGATCTGGGTCTGGTGACCTCGGTTAGCGCTGACTCGGTGTAGTTTTTTGCCAATCAACTTGAGTTGATTGGCGATTGGTGGCGAGGCTGTGCGGGCCGATACTGTGCCTTATTGACCCCTTAAAGGAATTCAGATGTCAGCTCAGCAACGCGCAGTTCACGTCGTCGGCGTGGGCATGATCCCTTTCACCAAACCCGGAGCCAGTGAGTCCTACAACACCATGGGGGCCCGAGCGGCGCAGCTGGCGCTGGACGATGCCGGCGTGCCCTACGACGCCGTGCAACAAGCCTATGTCGGCTACGTATACGGTGATTCCACCGCCGGTCAAGCCGCGATTTACGGCGTGGGCCTGAGTGGTATCCCGATCTTCAATGTCAACAACAACTGCTCCACCGGCTCGAGCGCGCTGTTCTTGGCGCGCCAGGCGGTGCAGAGCGGCATGGTCGAATGCGCTATTGCCCTGGGCTTTGAGCAAATGGTGCCCGGCGCTCTCAAGGGTGCGTATGACGACCGGCCTTCACCCATGACCCGCTTTGCCCAGGCCATGGCCGACCACCAAGGCGTGGAGCCCAGCGCGCCGCGCGCGGCGCAGTTTTTTGGCGGTGCCGGCTTGGATTACATCAAGCAATACGGCATTCGCCCTGACACTTTTGGCCGTATTTCGGTCAAAGCCCGTCAGCATGCGGCGCGCAACCCGCTGGCCGTCTTCCGCCAGACTCTCACGCTGGAAGAGGTCATGGCCTCGCCCACGGTGTTTGGCCCCTTGACGCGCTTCCAGTGCTGCCCGCCCACCTGCGGCGCAGCGGCAGCGATTGTGTGCTCGGCCGAATTTGCCAAGAAACACAAACTGGACATGCGGGTGGTGATTGCCGCCCAGGCCATGACCACCGACACGCCCAGCACCTTTGACAGCGACGACATGCGACGCGTGGTGGGATACGACATGACGGCCAATGCGGCCAAACAGGTGTACGAAGCCGCGGGCATTGGCCCCGAAGACCTGGACGTGGTCGAGCTGCACGACTGCTTCACCGCCAACGAACTCCTCACCTACGAAGGCCTGGGTTTGACGCCCGAGGGCACGGCCGAAAAGTTCATTTTGGACGGCGACAACACCTACGGCGGTCGCATCGTGACCAATCCTTCCGGCGGCTTGCTGTCCAAAGGCCACCCGCTGGGTGCCACCGGTCTGGCGCAGTGCTACGAGCTGGTCTCACAACTGCGTGGCCAAGCGGACCAACGCCAAGTGGATGGCGCAAGGCTGGCACTGCAACACAACCTGGGGTTGGGTGGGGCTTGCGTGGTCACGCTCTATCAAAAATTATGATCGATCGCCAATACATCGGCCACACCATGCCCGCTTTTGAAGTGGCGGTGGAGGCCGGGCGCTTGCGCTTTTTTGCCAAGGCCACTGGCCAAACCGATCCGGTCTACCTGGACGATACGGCCGCCCGCGCCGCCGGTCACCCGGGCTTACCGGTGCCGCCCACTTTCTTGTTTTGCCTGGAGATGGAGTCGCCCGACCCCGCCGCAATCCGCAACCTGCTGGGCATGGATTACCGCCGTTTGTTGCACGGCGAGCAGGGCTTCACCTACCACCGCCCATCGCATGCCGGCGATGTGCTGCGCTTTGAACAACGCATTGCCGACATCTACGACAAAAAAAACGGCGCACTGGAGTTTGTCGAGCGCATCACCCGCATCACCAACCAACGCGGTGAACATGTGGCCGATTTGCGCGCCGTGACTGTTTTGCGAAATGCCTGAGGCCATGACCATGACCCACTCTCTTGCAACATATGAGTCGCTCACTGTGGGCGACGCCATCCCTTCCTTGACCCTGCCCCCCTTGTCGCGGCTGACCCTCGCGCTGTACTGCGGCGCTTCGGGTGACCACAACCCGATCCACGTGGACTCCGATTTCGCGCGCAGCGCGGGCATGCCCGACGTCTTCGCCCACGGCATGTTGTCCATGGCGTGGCTGGCGCGTGTCTTGACGAACTGGGTGCCGCAAAGCGCGATTCGCGCCTACAGCGTGCGCTTTGCCGCCATCACCCAAGTGGCTGAGACCATCACCTGCGCGGGCGTGGTGACCGAGAAATTCGAGGTCGATGGTGAACGCCGTGTGCGCCTGTCGTTAAAGACAGCCAATGCCCAAGGCCAAGTCAAACTGTCGGGCGATGCCGTGGTGGCTTGGCCCTGACCCATTTTCAAAAAGGAATTCCCATGACTCGCAAACTCGAAGGCAAAGTGGCCCTGGTCTCGGGCTCTGGCCGCGGCATTGGCCGTGAAATCGCGCTCAAACTCGCCAGCGAAGGGGCGCGCGTGGTCGTCAATGACCTGGACGCCGAACCGGCCCATCTCACCGTGAACGAGGTGCTGGCCGCAGGCGGTCAGGCGGTGGCCTGCATTGGCAGCGTCACCGAGGCCGACTTTGGCGACCGCTTTGTCAAGACCGCCTTGGAGACGTTTGGCGGCATCGACATCATCGTCAACAACGCAGGCTACACCTGGGACAACGTGATCCAGAAGATGAGCGACGAGCAGTGGGAGGACATCTTGGCGGTGCACCTGACCGCGCCTTTTCGCATTTTGCGGGCAGCAGCACCTTTCATCCGCGACGCGGCCAAGCGCGAAGCCGATGCGGACACGCCGGTGTTTCGCAAAGTGGTGAATATTTCTTCCACCTCGGGCGTGTATGGCAATGCAGGTCAAGCCAATTACGCCACCGCCAAAGCCGGTATCAACGGCCTGACCCGGGCCATGGCCAAGGAGTGGGGGCGCTACAAGGTCAACGTCAACAGCGTGGCCTTTGGCCTGATCATGACCCGCCTAACGCAGCCGTTGACCGCAGGTAATGCCAACGTGGACATTGGCGGGCGCACCATCGCCGTGGGCGTGCAGCCGGACCGTTTGAAGGCCGCTGAAGCCACGATCCCGCTTGGCCGGGGCGGTACACCCGAAGAGGCGGCGGGTGCGGTCTACATGTTCTGCATCCCTGAATCCAACTACGTCAGCGGACAGGTGCTGGTCTGCGGCGGCGGTCGCCCTTGAGCGCGGCCATGGACAGCGTGCTGACCTATCCGCGCACGGTCTTTCGCGAAGACCACGAGATGCTGCGCGAGACGATTCGCCGTTTTTTAGAGCGTGAATGCAAACCGCGCCAAGCGCAGTGGGACCTTGACGGCAAGGTGGACAGGGAGACCTGGCTCAAAGCCGGTCGTGAAGGTCTGCTGTGCACCACCCTGGACCCAGAGTGGGGCGGGGCGGGCGGCGACTTTGGCCATGCGGCTGTGATCGTCGAAGAGATCGCGCGCTCAGGCGTGGCCGGTTTAGGCTTTGGCCTGCATTCGGACGTGGTGGCGCCCTATATCTCGCGCCTGGGCACCCAGGCGCAAAAGCAGCAGTGGCTGCCCCGCTGCGCCACCGGCGAGGTGATGTTGGCGATTGCCATGAGCGAGCCGGGCGCGGGCAGCGATCTCAAAGCCATTCGCACCACGGCCCGGCGCGAGGATGACGAGTATGTCATCAGCGGTGCCAAGACGTTCATCTCCAACGGACTGAACTGTGATCTGGTGGTGGTGGTGGCCAAGACCGAACCCGAGTTGGGCGCCAAAGGCGTGTCGCTGATTTTGGTCGAGGCGAATCGGGCCGGTTTTCGCAAAGGGCGCAAGCTGGACAAAATGGGCCAACAAGCCGCCGACACCGCCGAGTTGTTTTTTGACGATGTGCGTGTGCCGGTGAGCAACCTGCTCGGCGAAGAAAACAAGGGCTTCGGCTACTTGATGCAAGAGCTGGCGCAGGAGCGTTTTGTCATCGCGCTGGGTGCAGCCGCCAAGATGGAAGCCATGCTGGACGAGACCATTCGCTACACCAAAGAGCGCGTGGTTTTTGGTCAACCCTTGTTTGATTTTCAGAACACCCGTTTCAAGCTGGCCGAGATCAAAGTCCGAACCACCGCCGTGCGCATCATGGTGGACCAGTATCTTAGCGAACACCTGCGCCGCAGACTGACGGTGGAAGAAGGGGCCATGGCCAAGTTGTTTTCTACCGAGGAGTTGAGCAAGGCGCTGGACGAATTGCTGCAGCTGTACGGTGGCTATGGCTACATGATGGAGTATCCGATCACGCGCGCTTATGTGGATTCACGGGTCTACCGCATTTATGGCGGCACCAGCGAGGTCATGAAAGAGTTGATCTCGCGAAAACTCTGAGCATGCCCTTCTTGCACAAAAACCATTGGCCGCCCGGTGTGCCCCATGACTTGCGGGTGCCCCAAGTCACACTGAACCATTTTGTCGACACTGCAGCACTGCGCTACCCCGACAAACCGGCGCTGATTTTTGCCGAGCGCGCGATCAGTTACCGCGAACTGCACCAGCAGATTGAAGCGGTCGCGGCCTTTTTGCAACAGCGCCTGGGGGTGACGCATGGCGACCGGGTGCTGCTGATGAGCCAGAACTGCCCGCAATTTGTCATCGCCTTTTACGCGGTGTTGCGCTTGGGCGCGGTGGTGGTCCCGGTCAACCCGATGAGCACGTTGTCGGAAGTGACTTATTTTGCGCACAACAGTGGCGCGCAAGTGGCCTGTGTGGCGCAAGAACTGCTGGCGCAAGTGCAAGCCTTGCTCGGGCCGGGTGAGGGCGCTTTGCGCGGGGTGCTGGTGCATGCTTACGCCGATGATTTAACCCCCGCAGGTGTGCAGACCTTGCCGCCCGCCATGCGCTATGCCTTTGGCCCGCCGCAAGGCGAGGGCCTGCATGCGTTTGCCGATGCGCTGGCATTCACGGATGCTGTACATGACAACGGTGTGCAGCCCAGCGACTTGGCTGTCTTGCCCTACACCTCCGGCACCACCGGACACCCCAAAGGCTGCTGCCACACGCACAGCACGGTGTTGGCCTCCAACCTGGGTTCGCAGGTGTGGCGCAGCTTGCATACCGATGCCGTTTTCTTGTGCGTCGCGCCTTTGTTCCACATGCTGGGCATGCAAAACGGCATGAACATGCCGATGACGTTGGGCGCCACCGTGGTCATGATGCCGCGCTGGGATGCGGCGCAGGCTGTGGAAATGGTGGAGCGTTACCGGGTGACGGTGTGGACTGCACCGCCGGCCATGGTGATTGATTTCTTTGCCCAACCCAGTGCACAGACGCGCGATTTGTCCAGCCTGGCCCTGTTGTCGGGCGGCGGCGCTGCCATGCCCGAGGCGGTGGCGCAGATGCTGTTGGACAAGTTTGGTCTGTCCTACAACGAGGCCTACGGCCTGTCGGAAACGGCAGCATTTTTGCACGCCAATCCGGTGGCGCGTGGCAAGCGCCAGTGTTTGGGGGTGCCGACCCAAGGCGTGGATTCGCGCATCATCGACCCCGAAACCTTGCAAGAATTACCTCAAGGCGAAGTCGGCGAGTTGGTCACGCGCGGCGCCCAAGTGATGCAAGGCTATTGGCACAATCCCGAGGCCGACCGGTCGTCTTTCGTTGAACTGGATGGCCATCGGTTTTTCAGGACGGGCGATCTGGCGCTGGTCGATGACGAGGGTTACTTCTTTATGCGTGACCGGCTCAAACGCATGATCAATGCTTCGGGCTTGAAGGTCTGGCCGGCCGAAGTGGAGAACACCTTGTACAGTCATCCGGCGGTGCATGAGGCCTGTGTGATCTCGGTGCCCGACGCCAAGCGCGGTGAAACCGTGATGGCGTTGTTGGTGCTGAAACCGGCTTTCACAGGCCAGTTGAGTGAACATGACATCATCGACTGGAGCCGACAACAGATGGCGGTCTATAAAGCACCGCGCCTGGTGCGCTTCTTGGACAGCCTGCCCAAGTCGGGCACAGGCAAAATCATGTGGCGCCAGTTACAGGAAGACGAGCACGCCCGCCTGGGCGCTAACCCCTTATCCCGAACAGGAGACGGTACGGCTTTGAGTTGAAAAGACCCATGAGCCCAGCCGTTCCCACTTTCAAGCTTCACAGGAGATATTTCGCATGAGTCAAACAGGTTTGGTCCAAGACAAGGTGGTGGTGGTCACCGGCGCAGGGGGTGGCATTGGTCGCGACATGGCGCTGGCCATGGCGCGCGAGGGCGCCAAGGTGGTGGTCAATGACATTGGCGCCTCGGTGTCGGGCGAAGGCCAGGATGCAGGCCCGGCGCAAAAAGTGGTGGACGAAATCCGCGCCTTGGGCGCCGAGGCGGTGGCCAACACCGACAGCGTGTCCGACCCCTTGAGCGCAGCGCGCATCATCCAAACCGCGATGGACCACTTTGGCCGCATCGATGTGGTGGTCAACAACGCCGGTATTTTGCGCGATCGTTTTTTCCACAAGATGAGCTTTGACGAATGGGATGCGGTCATCAAGGTGCACTTGTACGGCGGCTTTTATGTCAGCCGCGCCGCAGCCCCGCATTTCAAAGAACAAGAAAGTGGCAACTTCATTCACATGACCTCGACCTCGGGTTTGGTGGGCAACTTTGGCCAAGCCAATTACTCGGCCGCCAAGTTGGGCATCACCGCCTTGTCTAAATCGATTGCGCTGGACATGCAGAAATTCAATGTGCGCTCCAACTGCATCTCGCCCTTTGCCTGGAGCCGCATGATCGGCTCGATCCCCACCGATACGCCCGAAGAGCAGGCCCGTGTCGATCGCATCAAGCAAATGACGCCCGCCAAGATCGCGCCTTTGGCCGTGGCCCTGGCCAGCGAAGCCTCGGCCCATGTCAACGGTCAGGTGTTTGCCGTGCGCAACAATGAAATCTTTTTGATGAGCCAGCCCCGACCTATTCGCTCGGTGCACCGCAGTGAAGGCTGGACGCCTCAGACCGTGCTGGACCAGGCCATGCCGGCCCTGAAGTCGAGCTTTTTCGATTTGGAGCGTTCTGGCGATGTGTTCAGCTGGGACCCGATTTGATCAACGACTTGTTTTAAAGCACACCATGAGTACCTCAACCCCAAACCCAGCCGAGTTGGGCACGCTGGCGCAGCATCAAGCCCAGCTGAGCCAAGGGCAATTTCAAATTCAAAAGTGTCAGACTTGCAGCCGGCACATTTACTTTCCGCGTGAGATTTGTCCGCATTGCGGCAGCGATGAGGTGGCCTTCGTCACCCCCAGCGGCTTGGGCACGGTCTATGCCGTGACCACGGTGCGGCGCAAGCCCGCTGAGGGCGGCGATTACAACGTCAGCCTGATCGACCTGGACGAGGGCCCGCGCCTGATGAGTCGGGTGAGCGACTGCCCACCCGAGGCCGTGCACATTGACCAACGCGTCAAAGCCCATGTGGTCGTCACCGAAGGTCGTGGCGTGGTGATGTTTACCGCCTTGAATGGAGTGGCAGCATGAATTTGTCTACTTTGCGCGGCAGTGCCGCGATTGTCGGCGTGGCCACGTTTGGCTGTGGCGAAGCCCCAGGTTTTTCCGAAATGGAATTGCTGGCCCGCTCAGCCCATGCGGCGGTGGCCGATGCCGGTCTGAAGATGAGCGACATCGATGGCCTGTGCACCGCCAGTGTGGGTTCGACCATGTGGTCCATGCCTGTGGTCGAGTACCTGGGCATTCGCCCCACCTTCATTGACAGCACCATGGTCGGGGGCTCTAGCTTCATTGCCCATTTGCTGCCGGCCATGCATGCGCTGCAGTCGGGCCAATGCAATGCGGTGTTGGTCTGCTATGGCAGCACCCAGCGCACGTCCACCTTTGGCCGGCGTGAGATCGCACAAGCGCGGCGTTGGATGGACCCGCAACCCTACGAAACGCCTTACGAACCCTTCAATCCGCCCAGCGCCTATGCGCTGGCCACTTCGCGTCACATGCACCAGTATGGCACCACCCGACGCGATCTGGCCGAGGTGGCCGTGGCGGCGCGCCGCTGGGCGCAGCTCAACCCCGAAGCCTTCATGCGTGACCCCTTGAGCATCGACGATGTGCTCGCCGCCCGCATGGTGAGCGACCCCCTGTCGGTGCGCGACTGTTGCTTGGTCACCGACGGCGGCGGGGCTTATGTCTTGGTGCGTGCCGAGCGCGCCAAAGACCTGCCGAAGCCACCGGTGTATGTGCTGGGCAATGGCACGGCGGTCTGGAACCGACAGATTTCAGCCATGCCCGATCTGACGGTGACAGCCGCCACCCAGTCTGGCCGCGAGGCCTACGCCATGGCCGGCTTAGGCGCCAAGGACATGGACGTGGTGCAGTTGTACGACGCCTTCACCATCAACACCTTGTTGTTCCTGGAAGACCTGGGCTTTTGCAAAAAAGGCGAGGCGGGGGCCTTTGTGCGTGACGGCGGCATCGCCCCGGGCGGGCGTTTGCCTGTGAACACCAACGGCGGCGGCCTGTCCTGCGTCCATCCTGGCATGTACGGCATTTTTGCGCTGATCGAAGCAGTGCGCCAGTTGCGCGGCGAGTGCGGCGCGCGCCAGGTGGCCGGGGCCCAAACCGCGATTGCGCATGGCAACGGCGGCACCTTGTCGAGTCAATCTACCGCTGTGCTGGGCACAGCAGCCACTTTGTGAGTTGCGATGATCCGAGATCCTGAAACCTTTGATGCCTTGTTAGAGTCGGTGCGCCGCTTTGTGCGCGAGCGCTTGGTACCGGCCGAAAACGAGGTCGCTGAAACCGATGAGATTCCACCCGCCATCGTGCAAGAAATGCGCGAGATGGGTTTGTTTGGTCTGACGATTCCCGAATCCTATGGCGGCTTGGAGCTGACCATGGAAGAAGAGTCGCGCTTGCTGTTTGAGTTGTGCAAAACCTCACCGGCGTTTCGCTCGGTGATCGGTACCACCGTGGGCATTGGCTCGCAGGGCATTTTGATGGACGGCACGCAGGCGCAAAAAGACCACTACCTGCCCAAACTGGCCACCGGGGAGTTGATGGCTTCGTTTGCCCTGACCGAACCTGAGGCCGGCTCCGACGCGGCCTCGCTGCGCACCACCGCCATCTTGGACGGGGACCACTATGTGGTGAACGGCACCAAGCGTTACATCACCAATGCGCCGCATTCGAGTATTTTTACCTTGATGGCCCGCACCAACCCCAAAGACAAAGGGGCTTCTGGCGTCTCGGCTTTCATCGTCGACGCCAAGTCGCCTGGCATCAGCCTGGGCAAGATCGACAAAAAAATGGGCCAAAAAGGCGCACACACCTGCGATGTGATTTTTGACAACGTGCGTGTGCCGGCCGCCAATTTGATTGGTGGTGTTGAAGGGCGAGGTTTCAAAACCGCGATGAAAGTGCTTGAAAAAGGCCGCATCCACGTGGCCGCTGTGTGTGTGGGCGTGGCCCAGCGCATCTTGGCAGATGCCCTGCGTTATGCGGTCGAGCGCCAACAATTTGGCCAGTCGATAGGCGACTTTCAACTGGTGCAAGCCCTGTTGGCCGACAGCCAAGCCGAACTCTATGCGGCCGAATGCATGGTGGTCGATGCCGCGCGCAAACGCGATGAAGGTCGTGCCGTGGCCACCGAAGCGTCATGCTGCAAGATGTTTGCCTCCGAAATGTGTGGCCGCGTGGCCGATCGGGCCGTACAAATTCTGGGCGGTGCCGGTTATTTGGCCGACTATGGCATTGAGCGCTTTTACCGCGACGTGCGTCTCTTCAGACTCTACGAAGGCACGACCCAAATCCAGCAACTCATCATTGGCCGCAACATGATGCGTGAGGCCCGAGCGGCCATGTGACACTGATTTGTTTGAAAAATGAAGGACAAGCCATGACCATTGCCTACCCACTTTCACATTCGCGCCGCAGATCTTTAGCGGCGTGGTGCTTGACCCTCGCAGTTTGCGGCACTGGGGCTTTCGCCCAAAACGCCTCTGCCCCCGTGAAGCTGATCGTGGGGTATGCCGCCGGCGGCCCAGTGGATGCGGCTGCGCGCGTGTTTGCGCCTGTGTTCAGTCGTGAACTGGGTCAGACGGTGATCGTGGAAAACCGGGTCGGAGCCGGTGGTGCGGTGGCAGGTCAAACGGTGGTCAAATCTGCGCCCAACAGTGGCGAGTTGTTTTTTGCCGCCAGCCCGACCATGACCATCAGTCCGCATGTGCTCAAAGCCATGACCTTCGATCCCCTCAAAGACCTGGCGCCGCTGGCCCCCATCTTGAGCTACGCCAATGTACTGGTCATCAACCAAAACCAGCCTTTCAAAACCCTGCCTGAACTGGTGGCCTATGCCAAGGCCAACCCGGGTCAACTGGCGTATGGCTCTGCGGGCATGGGCGCGTCCAACCACCTCAGTGGCGAGTTGTTTGCACGCCGCGCCGGCATCAGCATGACCCATGTGCCCTACAAGGGCAATGCGCCGGCCATGACCGATGTGATGGGCGGGCAAATTCAAATGATGTTTGACATTGTGGGCGGTGCCAAGTCGTATATCGATGGCGGCAAGGTTCGGCCTTTGGCGGTCACCTCTAAAGAGCGCAACCCGGCGTTGCCGCAGCTGCCCAGCATGTCGGAGTTGGGCGTGCGTGACTATGACGTGGGCGGCTGGTATGGCCTGTACGGCCCCTTGGGCATGAGCGCAGAGCTCAGTCAACGCATTGCCGCCGCCACCGCGCGGTCTTTGCAAGACCCTGACTTGCGCAAGCGCTGGGTGGACCAGGGTTATGTGATCTGGAATGCCAAGGTCAGCGACCTGACTGAGCGCATGCGGCGCGAACACGCGCTGTGGGCCGAGGTGACCAAGGGCATGACGTTTGAGTGACCCATGCAGCCTCCCGGTCTGCATACACTCCAGCCTATGAACCGCATCCATCACCTGTTTGACCAACGCGCAGCGCAGGCTCCCGATCATCCTTTTTTGCTGTTGCAGGACGGCGTCATTACCTTAGGGGCTTTGGCGCGGATGGTGGATGCGCTGGAAGACGAGTTGCGCGGCGATGGTGTGCGCGCCGGCGATCGGGTGCTGGTGGCGGCAGAGAATTGCCCTGAGCATGTGGCGTTGATCTTGGCCTGCAGCCGCGTCGGAGCCTGGGCTTGCGGCGTCAATGCGCGCATGACGACCACCGAAATGGCCGGCTTTGTGCGCAAAGCCGATGCGCGGGTGGTGTACTTCACCAGTGCCGTTTCCGCTGCCGCACGGGATCACGCGGCCTTGTACAACACGCTGCCCAGTGTCTTGCCCGGCCTGGTGCGCAGCAGCGTTTTCCATTCTGCTACCGTGCAAGAAGGCCCCTTGGGCGAGACGGTGGCAGCGATCATTTTCACCTCGGGCACCACGGGTCAACCCAAGGGGGTGATGCTGACGCATGCCGGCTTGCTGCAGTTTGCCCAGGTGTCCGCCACCTCACGGCAACTCACGGCAGCGGACCGGTCTTATGCCTATTTGCCGATGACCCATATTTTTGGCTTGGGCACGGTGCTGATGGCATCGCTCTACGCCGGCTCAGGCCTGGTGATGCGCAGCCAATTTGATCCGCAAGATGTTTTTGAAGTGCTGGCCCACCAAGGCGTGACGCAATTGCAAGGCCCGCCGGCCATGTTCACCCGTTTGCTGGCCTGGCTGGACAGCCAGGGCATCACCCAACCCGTCGCCCCCGATCTGCGCTATGTGTACACCGGCGCTGCACCCTTGGACCTGAGCCTCAAGCGAGCGGTCGAGTCACGCTTTGGCCAGCCGCTGCATCACGGCTATGGGCTGTCTGAATATGCGGGCGCACTCACCCTGTGCACACTGGGCCAGTGGCGGGACGATACCAGTGCCGGCTATGTGGTGGACGGCGCGCAGCTGCGCATTGTCAATAGCCAAGGGCAAGACCTGCCGCGCGGCGAGACCGGTGAGATTTGGATGCGCGGCCTGGGCCTGATGCCGGGCTATTTTCGCGACCCCGAGATCACCGCCCAGGTGATGCAACCCGGCGGCTGGTATGCCAGCGGCGACTTGGGGCGGCAAAGCGAAGACGGTGCTTTGCAGGTGGTCGGCCGCTTGAAAGAAATGATCATTCGCTCGGGGTTCAACGTGTACCCGGGCGAAGTGGAAGCGGTGTTGCTGGGCTTTGCCGGCGTGAAAAATGCGGCGGTGGCCGGGCGCACCTTGGCCGATGGCAATGAAGAAATCATGGCCTTCGTTGAAGCACAGGCGGGTGCCACCATCGATCTGACCGCCTTGCACGCCCATGTCCACGCGCAACTGGCGCCCTACAAGCGCCCCTCGGTCATCCATCAAATCCCTGTGATGCCCATGACCCTGAGTGGCAAAATTCTGAAACGTGAATTAATCGATCAATTCACGAAAGCCGAACATGACTAAACCCCAGCCCGCCGTTCATCCCGCCCTCGATGCTGAACTGATTGCCCAGCTGCGCAGTTGGGAAGGCCGCACAGAAACCGTGAACGATGAAATGAGCGCGGCACCCCTGCGTGGCCTCACGGCCTTGCTGGACCGAGACGATGCCTTGCCTGTGCATGGAGCCGCGCTGCCCCCTTTGTGGCATTGGCTGTATTTTTTACCGCAAGCGCGGCAAAGTCAGATCGGCGCCGACGGTCATCCTTTGCGTGGAGCCTTTTTACCGCCTGTGCCGCTGCCCAGGCGCATGTGGGCCGGTGGCCAGTTCCAATGGAACTTGGACAACCCCTTGCGGGTGGGCGATACCGCGCAAAAACATTCGCGCATTGCCTCTGTCAAGCACAAGTCAGGTCGCACCGGCGATCTGCTCTTTGTCGAAGTTGAACATGCTTTCCACAACGCCCAGGGCCTGTGCCTGACGGAAATCCACGACATCGTCTACCGCGCTGCGGCTGTGCCCGCCATCGCCGGCGCACCCGAAGTGGCGCCCACCAGGGCCGAAACCGATGCACCTTGGCAGCGTGAATTTGTGCCCGACCCGGTGGCCTTGTTCCGTTATTCGGCGCTGACTTTCAACGGCCACCGCATCCACTACGACCGCAGCTATGTCACGCAAGAAGAGGGCTACCCCGGCTTGGTGGTGCACGGTCCTTTGATCGCCACCTTGCTGGTCGATCTGCTGCGCAGGCAGCTGCCGCAGGCGCGTGTGGCCTCGTTCCAATTTCGCGCCGTGCGCCCCACTTTTGACCTTCATCCCCTGCGCCTGAACGGCCGGCCTTGTGCCGATGGCCGAACCATCGACCTCTGGGCCTGCGACCATGAAGGCTGGCTCACCATGCAGGCGCAAGTCACACTGGCCTGAAATCTGATCACTGAAGACGAAACCCACCCATGCACCACACACCTGACCCATTCCAAGACATCCGCGACGCCGTGCGCGCCCTGTGCGCTCAGTTCCCTGCCGAGTACCACCGCAAGGTCGACGAACAACGCGCCTACCCCGAAGCGTTTGTGAACGCCTTGACCCAGGCGGGCTGGATGGCGGCGCTGATTCCGCAGGAGTACGGCGGCTCGGGCCTGTCCATGGCCGAGGCCTCGGTCATCATGGAAGAGATCAACCGCTCGGGCGGCAATTCGGGTGCTTGCCACGGCCAGATGTACGTGATGAACTCCATCGTGCGCAGCGGCTCGGATGCGCAGAAAAATACGCTGCTGCCCAAGATCGCCTCGGGCGAGTTGCGTATCCAGTCCATGGGCGTGACCGAACCCACCACCGGCTCAGACACGACCCAACTCAAGACCACGGCTGTGAAAAAAGACGGCCGCTGGGTCATCAACGGGCAGAAGGTCTGGATCTCGCGCATCCAGCACAGCGACCTGATGATCTTGTTGGCACGCACCACGCCGGCTGACCAAGTCAAGCGAAAGTCCGAAGGCCTGTCTTGCTTCTTGATCGATCTGAAGACCGCGATCGGTAACGGCCTGACCGTGCGTCCGATCTTGAACATGGTGAACCACGAAACCAATGAGCTGTTTTTCGACAACCTTGAAATTCCCGAAGACGCGCTGCTGGGCCAAGAGGGCCAGGGCTTCAAGACCTTGCTCGACGGCCTGAACGCTGAGCGCACGCTGATCGCGGCCGAATGCATTGGCGACGGTTACTGGTTCATCGACCGCGCTCGCCAATACGCCAATGAACGCGTGGTGTTCGGTCGCCCGATTGGGCAAAACCAGGGTGTGCAGTTCCCGATCGCCGACGCGTTCATTGAATTGGAAGCTGCGAATCTGATGCGCTGGAAAGCCTGCGAAAAAATAGACGCCATGCAAAACGCTGGTGCCGAAGCGAATATGGCCAAGTACCTCGCCGCCAAGGCCAGCTGGGAAGCGGCCAATGTCTGTTTGCAAACGCATGGTGGCTTTGGCTTTGCTTGCGAGTACGACATAGAGCGCAAGTTCCGCGAGACGCGTCTGTACCAGGTGGCGCCGATCTCGACCAATATGATCTTCAGCTACGTGGCCGAGCACATCCTCGGCCTGCCGCGTTCGTTTTAACCTGGTGTGTCTTTGTCGATGAATGAAAACCGGTTGCATCGTTTTGGTTTGTGGGCGCTTGCCCTGCAAGCGATTTTCCCGGAGACCTCAGGTGCCTCATCGCCAGCAGGGCTGGCTCCTACAGAATGGAAGAAGGTGTGCTCATGACCCGACCGCTGGACGGCATCACCGTCATCTCGCTCGAACACGCGATTGCCGCGCCGTTTTGTACCCGGCAACTGGCCGACCTGGGGGCCCGCGTGATCAAAATCGAACGCCCCGGGGTGGGTGACTTTGCGCGGGCCTACGACACGCGGGTGCGCGGCCAAGCCTCACACTTTGTCTGGACCAACCGCTCCAAAGAAAGCCTGACCTTGGATCTGAAACACCCCGACGCGATGGCGGTGTTGCATCAATTGCTCAAAGACGCCGATGTGCTGGTGCAAAATCTGGCGCCCGGCGCGGCGGCGCGCATGGGTCTGTCGTTTGAGGCACTCAGCCCCACACACTCCAAGTTGATTGTGTGTGACATCTCCGGCTACGGCGAAGACGGCCCTTACCGTGACAAAAAAGCCTATGACCTGCTGATCCAAAGCGAGGCGGGTTTGTTGTCTATCACGGGCACGCCCGAAGAACCCTCCAAGGCCGGCAATTCCATGGCCGACATTGCGGCGGGCATGTATGCCTATACCAACATCTTGTCGGCCCTGCTGCTGCGCGGCCGAACAGGGCAGGGCAGTCACATCGATGTCTCCATGCTCGAAGCTCTGGGTGAATGGATGGGCTACCCGCTGTATTACGCCTTTGAAGGCGCTGCGCCGCCGCCGCGCAGCGCCGCTTCGCATGCCAGTATCTATCCCTATGGCCCGTTTGCTGCGGGCGATGGCGGCACGGTCATGTTAGGCTTGCAAAATGAGCGCGAGTGGAGAGTGTTTTGCGAAGGCGTGCTGGGCGATGCCGCCTTGGCCAGTGATGCGCGTTTTCACACCAACGCCTTGCGCAACCAGCACCGCGCCGAACTCAAAGCGTTGATCCATTCGGTATTCGCGCAGTTGACGACGGCCGAGGTGGAAGCCCGCTTGGATCAAGTGCAGATCGCCAACGCCCGCATGAACGACATGGCCGGCGTGTGGGCGCACCCGCAACTGCAAGCCCGCAAACGTTGGCAGACCGTGGCTTCGCCCGCGGGGGACATTCCTGCCCTGTTACCGCCGGGGCGCAACAACCGCTACGACTACCGCATGGACGCCGTGCCCGCCGTGGGCCAGCACACCGAGGCGATCTTGCATGCACTGGGGCTGGACGCTGCGGCCGTGCAAGCCCTGCGCCAAGCCCAAGCCATTTGAAAAATTCAAGGAGACCGCATGACCCCCACATCCCGCATCGCCCAACTCGCCGCCTTTGCTGCGGCGCTTCGCTTTGAAGACATTCCTGCGCCGGTGGTGCGCAAGATTGAAGACCTGCTGGTCGACTGGTTCGGCTCGGCGGTGGCCGGTCACGGCACCAGACCGGTCGAAAGCCTGACCCGCTTTGCCCGCGCCATGGGGCCTGCCGAGGGGCCATGCGAAGTGATCATCGACGGTTCGCGCAGTTCGCCTTATTTGGCGGCCATGGCCAATGCAGCCGCCTCGCATGTGGCCGAGCAAGACGATGTGCACAACGGCTCGGTGTTTCACCCCGCCACGGTGGTGTTCCCGCCGGCACTGGCTGTGGCGCAAGCCATGGGCGCCAGTGGTCAGCAACTGCTGACCGCGGCGGTGGTGGGTTATGAAGTGGGCATTCGGGTGGGCGAATTTTTAGGTCGCTCGCACTACCGGATCTTTCACACCACGGGCACCGCCGGCAGCTTGGCGGCAGCTGCAGCTGTGGGGCATTTGCTGGGTTTGAATGCACAGCAAATGCTGCACGCCTTCGGCTCTGCCGGTACGCAGTCGGCTGGCTTGTGGGAGTTTTTACGCACCGCAGCCGACAGCAAACAATTGCACACCGCGCATGCTGCGGGCGCAGGCTTGATGGCCGCCTACTTGGCCCAAGACGGTTTCACCGGTGCGGCCGACATCTTGGAAGGCCCGCAGGGCATGGCCGCCGGCATGTCCAGTGATGCGCAGCCCGCCAAGCTGGTGGACGGCTTGGGCATGCGCTGGGCCACGGCAGAAACTTCGTTCAAATACCACGCCAGTTGCCGCCACACCCACCCGGCGGCCGATGCTTTGCTGCATGTGATGCAAACCCACGCACTGCAGGTGGCTGACCTGGCCCAAGTGATCACCCATGTGCACCAAGGCGCCATCGATGTGCTCGGTCCTGTCGTGCGCCCGACCACGGTTCACCAAAGCAAATTTTCCATGGGCACGGTTCTGGCCCTGGTGGCGCAATTTGGCCATGCCGGTTTGGTGGAGTTTGACCAGCACTTTTTGTCAGACACCACGCAGCAACTGCGTGACCGCATCAGCATGCGGCTGGACGCCGAGGTCGACGGCGCTTATCCCCAGCGATGGATCGGCAAAGTCACCGTCATCACCACCGATGGGCGCGAGCTGCATGGCCGTGTCGACGAACCCAAGGGCGACCCGGGCAACACCTTGAGCCGCCCAGAAATCACTGACAAAGCCCTGCGTTTGGCGGCCTTCAGTGGCGGCGCCAGCGCGACCGAGATGCGCAGCGCGGTAGATGCACTGTGGCACGTGGCCAGCTGGTCCCGAGTGGGCCCACTCTTGGCTACAAACTGAGCCCTGGTCTCAAGCCCAAGAGGGTGTGATCAGCGCACCACCCCGCTGGCGTAAAGCGCGTCAATCTCTTGCGGGCTCTTGCCCAATTCAGTCAGCACTTCGCGCGTGTGCTCACCCAGGTGCCCGGCCAATGGGGGCTCGCGGGATGGGACTGACGGAAATACGGCCGCCGCGCGTGGCGTACGCACCCGACCCAGAGTGGGGTAGACCGTGTCCACCAAGGTGCGGTTGTGTTGGATTTGCGGGTCTGCCGCTAAATCCACTTTGCTGTTGACCTTGCCCACAGGCACACCCGCTGCGCCCAGTTGCGCCAGCAGTTCATGCACCGAGCGCTGGGCCACGATCGGGTCGAGCAGGGCACGCAAGGCCTCGGCGTTGTCGCGTCGTGCCAAGATGGTGCTGAACTCGGCTTGGTCCATCATTTCCGTCTTGCCCAAAACCTTGCACATGGCCGCAAATTGGTCGTTTTGAGGGGTGGTCATGGCAAACCAACCGTCATGGCAACGCCACAAACGTTGACTCACGCCGAACTCGGGCACGGCAGGGCGGGGTGAATCGATGAAGGCGTGGTTGTACAAAGCCTCAGGCCATAAGAAGGAAACGGCCGCATCAAGCATGGACAGTTCAATCTTCTGCCCCTCACCGCTGCGGTAGCGCGCCAGCAGGGCGGCACTCAAGGCTTGTGCGGCGGTCAAGGCGGTGATTTTGTCGCACAGCAAAGTTTGCAGCAGTTGGGGCTCCCCCGTGTCGTTGTCAGGGTGAGCCGCGGCAAACCCCGAAGCAGCTTGGATCACCGAGTCATACACCCGGTGGTTGGCAAATGGGCCGCTGTGGCCGAAGCCCGAAATGGACAGGTAGACCAAGCGCGAGTTGTAGGCTCTGACAGCGTCATAAGAAAAACCCAGCCGGTCCAAAGCGCCGGGTCGAAAGTTTTCGACCAGCACATCCGCTTGCGCAACCAACTCACGCAAGATGGCCTGGCCTGGTGCTTGTTTCAAGTCGAGCACGATGCACCGTTTGCCCCGGTTGATGGCCATGAACAAGGGCGTCAAGTCGCCAGCCGCCGGGCCAATGAGCCGCGTCAGATCGCCACCTTGTGCTTCCACCTTGATGACCTGTGCGCCTTGATCGGCCAAGATGCCCGTGGCCATGGGGCCGGAGACAACGGCCGATAAATCGATGACTTTGATACCTTGGAAGGGGGCGTGCATGAGAGGTTCCAATTCATAGCTGGCAAGCCCTTGGCAGGCTTGCGCGGGCCTCCATACTGCGCAGACCTGACGAGTCCGGCAATAGCAAGAAGCTTCATTTTCAGTGGCTAAAAAAGATGCGTCTGGCGGTAGGTTGTGGATGCTTATTTTTTGTAAATTCGAACAAAGACACCTGTCGTCAGCACTGTAATCTTGGCGACTCGCCTGGGTCGCTATAGGGCGATTGAAATGGGGTGTTCACGAGTCAAGCAACCCCCTAAGAGCCACGTGTGCTGGTCGGTTGCCTTGGCGAGGGTTTCCCCGCTGTGTGATGTTTCCATCAGGGTGCGACACTGACTTTCAATCTGCAGAGATGGTGATCTCGATGGATTGAGGTGTTCGCAGTGGCTTGACGTTGTGTTCCTGATGAAGAGGGTGGGTCGTTCAATCAAACGTCTGGCTGTTTCCTTGGTTCTGACTGAATAAGGTTCTCATCATGAATTTTGCCAAAAATTGTTATAGCTGGCCTTTGGCTGCTGCCCTGGTTTTCGGTGCTCTAGGCGCCCATGCGCAGAATGTCAAGATTGCCTACATCGACCCACTGTCGGGTGGCGGGGCCAGCGTAGGTGAGCATGGTTTGAAGCACCTTCAGTTCCTGGTCGACGCGATCAATGCCAAGGGTGGCGTGATCAATGGCCAAAAGATGGAAGCGGTGGCCTATGACAACAAAGGCACTCCGCAGGAAAGCTTGGTTCAGGTTCAAAAAGCGATCGACTCGGGCGTTCGCTTCATCACGCAGGGCAATGGTTCGGGGGCTGGCATTGCCATCTCCGAATTCATCAGCAAGTACAACGAACGCAATCCTGGCAAAGAAGTGCTGTACTTCAATTACTCGGCGGTGGATCCTGCGATGACCAATGAAAAGTGCAGCTACTGGCACTTTCGCTGGGACGCCAACTCAGACATCAAAATGGCCGCCTTGACCGACTACATGAAGGAGCGCAAGGAAATCAAGAAGGTCTACATCATTGGTCAGGACTACTCATTTGGGCAAGCGGTTCGCGTTGCTGCGGTGGCCATGCTCAAGCAAAAACGTCCTGACATTCAAATTGTGGGCGATGAATTACACCCCCTGCTTAAAATCACCGACTTTGCGCCCTATGTGGCCAAAATCAAAGCCTCTGGCGCCGACTCGGTGATCAGTGGCAATTGGGGCAATGACATTTCTTTGTTGCTCAAGGCCGCAGCCGACTCGGGTTTGCAGTCCAACTGGTACACCTATTACGCGGGCGGCTCGGGTGCTCCAACGGCCATCAAACAGACGGGGCTCGACCACCGGGTATTCCAGATCAGCGAATGGCATACCAATGTGCCAGCACCTGCCATGGAGGTCATGACTGACGCATTTCTGAAAAAGTACGGTGGTGATGCCGGACAAGGCTGGTGGTACATGCGTATGAAAAATCAGATGGACATGTTTGTCGAAGCACTGAACAAGGCCAAATCAGCAGAGCCTAAAAAAGTGGCTGCAGCCTTGGCTGACATGAAGTTCAAGAACATTCTCGGTGCAGATACCTTCATGCGTCCGACCGACCATTCGTTCTTCCAAGACATGTATATCTCCTCCTTCGGTTCGGGAACCAAGCATGACGAAGAAAAAACGGGCTGGGGTTGGAAAACCATCAGCGTGGTCAAAGCTGAAAAAACCGTGATCCCCACAACTTGCAAGATGAATGTGCCCAGCTGAACGGGTAGGCGACTGGCCATAGGCTGGTCGCCGACTTTGGACACAGACGATTCAACTTCATGCTTGAACTGATTATTTTTTCGACGCTCAACGGACTGCTGTATGGTCTGTTGCTGTTTTTACTGGCCAGTGGGCTGACGCTGATCTTCAGCATGATGGGCGTACTCAATTTCGCTCACGCCAGCTTCTACATGCTGGGGGCTTACTTTGGCTTCCAGATCAGCCTTTATGTCGGCTATTGGCCTGGGCTGGTGTTAGCGCCCTTGCTGGTGGGCGGCATTGGTGCTTTGGTTGAGCGTTACGGTCTGCGCACTGTGCACAAACACGGCCATGTGGCTGAATTGCTGTTCACCTTCGGCCTGGCCTTCATGATTGAAGAGTTGGTGCAGATGGTTTGGGGCAAGGTGCCGGTGGACTACCGGGTGCCTGATTTACTAAATTTTTCTGCGTTCACCTTATTTTCGACCACCTACCCTGCTTTTCGAATGTTCATGTTGTTGACTTCGGTGGTGGTGTTCCTGGGGTTGTTGTTGTTGCTCACCAAAACCCGCGTAGGTTTGATTGTTCGGGCCGCGCTCACGCACCCGAACATGGTGGGCATGCTTGGTCACAATGTGCCCTTGGTCTTCATGATGGTTTTTGGTGTGGGCTGTGGCTTGGCTGCTTTGGCGGGGGTGATTGCCGGGCCTGCACTTGTGACCCAACCGGCCATGGCCGCGTCACTGGGACCTATTTTGTTCGTGGTCGTGGTGGTTGGAGGCTTGGGCTCGTTGCAAGGCGCGTTCATCGCGGCGCTGCTGATCGGACTGATTCAAACTTTTGCGGTTGCGCTTAATTTTTCAATGGCCGATATCGTGGCCCCCTTGGGCATTACCTTGACCCGTGACTCGATCGGCGGCGACCTGTGGATGGTCACGGTGGCGCAAGTGGCACCCATCATCCCTTACCTGTTGTTGGTCCTGGTGCTGATTTTCCGTCCTAAGGGCTTGATGGGGTCTCGAGAATCATGAGAGAAATCTTCAACAAAAACGGGTACTGGGCTCAGTGGGTGTTGGCCGGATTGGCATTGGTGGCGTTGCCATTTGTGTTTTCCAGTGGCGCTTCCTTGACCATGATGTCTTTGATGGGTTTTGCCATCATCTTTTCACTGTCCTACAACATGCTGCTGGGACAAACTGGGATTTTGTCTTTCGGCCACGCGGTGTACTACGGCATGGGCGGTTTTATGACGGCGCATGCCTTGAATGTGGTGGGCGCTGGGAAGTTGCCCATTCCACTTCCCTTGATACCCTTGGTGGGCGGCTTGGCGGGGCTGAGTTTTGCATTCATTTTTGGTTGGGTTTCGACCAAGAGAGCAGGCACCGCCTTTTCCATGATTTCATTGGGCATCGGCGAGTTGGTTGCCGCTTGTTCGCTGATTTTGCGCAGCTTCTTTGGGGGCGAAGGAGGTGTGTCGACCAGTCGGACCTCTACCTTGAATTTTTTCGGCATTAACTTTGGCCCTCAGATTCAGGTGTACTACCTGATTGCGGCGTGGTGTTTGCTGTGTATGGCTGCCATGTATTTCTTTACCCGAACCCCGTTGGGCCGGATGTGCAACGCTGTTCGCGACAACCCTGAGCGTACGGAGTTCGTGGGTTACAACACGCAGATGGTGCGTTTCATTGCCTTTTGTGCCTCAGGCTTTTTCGCCGGTGTGGCGGGAGGTCTGTCGGCCATTCACTATGAAATTGTCACGTCCAGTGTGATCGGTGCCGGCCCCTCAGGCTATGTGCTGTTGATGAGTTACATCGGTGGCGTGGGCTTTTTCATCGGGCCCATCATTGGCGCGGTATTGATGACCGCACTGCAAATTTCATTGTCCGATTACACCGGTGCGTGGATGTTGTACGTGGGCCTGATGTTTGTGATGGTGGTCATGTTTGCGCCCGGGGGGCTGGCAGGGCTTTTGCTGATGCACAAACCCATGGTGGTGAACGGGACATTCAGCCGATTGCTGCCAGCCTATGGCCTGGCTTTCTTGCCGGTGTTGATGGTGAGCGTAGGCGGCGTGTTGGTGGTCGAAACGTGTTACCACCTCCTCGTGAAAGCCTCTGAAGGCACCGCCATGCATGTGTGGTGGTTGAATTACGATGCCAAATCGCCTTGGGCTTGGAGCGGCATTCTCTCGCTGTTACTGCTCGGCGCGGTGGCCCTGCGCAAGGTTGCACCTCGTGTGGCTGAAGCCTTTCACGATGCGCAGCAACTCGCAATGCGCAAGGGTTCCAAATGAACGCATCCGCATTGCAATTGCTCGATCTGCACAAGAACTTTGGCGTCACCCCCATTATTCGCGGTGTCAATCTGGATGTTCGTCAAGGCGAGAGACATGCCTTGATTGGCCCTAACGGGGCTGGTAAATCGACCTTGTTTCACTTGATCAGCGGACGCTTTCCGGTGAGTACGGGTCAGGTCATGCTGAAAGGCGAGGACATCACGGGCCTGCCCCCTTACATGATCAACCGGCGTGGCTTGTCTCGCAGCTTTCAGGTGACCAATATTTTCCCGCGAATGAGCGTTTACGAGAATATTCGCTGCGGCATTCTGTGGTCTCTGGGTTATCGCTATTCTTTTTGGCGCATGGTTGAAAAAGCACGCGATGCCCGCGAACGGACCGAAGCCGTGATGGAGCAAATTAACTTGGTGTCACGGCGCGACGTTCTGGCTGGCGTTTTGTCCTATGCCGAGCAACGTGCCTTGGAGATTGGCATCACCATCGCCAGCGGTGCGGATGTGATCATGCTCGATGAGCCCACAGCGGGCATGAGTTTGTCGGAGACCGAACATGCGGTGGAATTGATCCGCCGTATCAGCGAGGGTAAGACGCTGTTGATAGTTGAGCACGATATGAGTGTGGTGTTCGATTTGGCCGATCGGATTTCCGTGCTGGTCTACGGCCAGTTGATTGCGACCGACACGCCCGAGAACATTCGCGCCAATGCCGCCGTGCAAGAGGCGTACCTGGGTGCGGCGACGCAGGAGCAAGATGATGCTTGAAGTACGTGATTTACACGCTTATTACGGCAAGAGCCACATCCTTCAAGGTGTGAATTTCCATGTCGGCGAAGGCGAAATCGTCTCCTTGTTGGGCCGCAATGGGGTGGGGCGTTCGACGACGATCAAGGCGGTGATGGGTGATGTGGAGCGCACCGGTTCGGTCAAATTCAGGGGGCAAGAGATTGGTGCCTTGAAGCCTCACCAAGTCGCGCGCTGCGGCTTGGGCTATGTGCCAGAGAATCGGGACATCTTTCCGTCGTTGACGGTGCGTGAGAATTTGTTGATGGGCATGAAGTCGACCCAACCCGGTGGTCGCTGGTCCTTGCAGGACATGTTCACGCTGTTTCCTCGGCTCGAAGAACGTGCAGAAACGGCTGCGGGTGTGCTGTCTGGCGGGGAGCAGCAAATGCTGACGATTTGCCGCACGCTGATGGGTGACCCTGAACTGATGATGATCGACGAGCCGACCGAAGGCTTGGCGCCCAAGATGGTTGAACTGGTGGCCGACCTGCTCGAACGCATCGCCAGCCGAGGCGTGTCCATTTTGCTGGTCGAGCAAAAACTCACGATCGCGTTGCGCATCTCCAAGCGCCTGTATGTCATGGGCCATGGCCGTATTGTCTTTGAGGGCAGTGCCCAAGAACTGAAAGCCAATGAGATGGTACGTAAGGAGTGGTTGGAAGTCTAAGAGGGCTGCGGAACCTCACAGAAAATTGCAGCGATCAGACTTCCAATTTTGGGTTCAGTTGGAAATCTCTGATCTCGCAGCCGCACGCATTGGCTTCTATCCGGGCGGGAGCATTGCCGATACAACGCCTTGCACTGAATCTCAAATCACGTTGTTCTTTTAAGTTGTGCGAGTGGGTCCACAACGCAGAGACATTTATTGATCTACGCCCTGGCCTCTTTTTCAGCACATGGTTTTCCCGCGGTTTTTAAAGCTGCCGCTTGACAATACTTGACCGACTGAATTATTGTGAATCTCAATTCATGTTTTAAATTTTGCTTTTGAAAGGCGCACTTGTCTACACGTCCAATGATTGCCAACACGCCTTCCAGACACCAGCCTTTAACTATCGGAAAAACAACAACTCTGGCGCTGGTCAAGGCCTTTCCCGTCAAGCAGCAAAGGTCCGAGCAAACCCGCGAAAAATTACTGCAAGCAGGTCTTGATTTATTGCGATGCGGCAATTACAAGGATATTTCTATTGCGCAGATTTCTGCCCAGGCAGGATGCGCAATCGGCTCTTTTTATTTGCGATTTCGCAACAAGGAAGCTTTTTTTGAATACATCATTGAAAGCATCAGCGAAACCTTGCGGACAGGCGTGCGCGTAAACCTCACCAACGAAAACACCAAGGGTCTCACGCTGGCTCAAACGGTCAAACTTTGCGTAGACCATTATGTGCAGACTAATCGACAGTATGAGAGTGTGATTCGAGCCGCTCTGCACTACAGCATCAATGGCAGCAATGACTGGCAGCCTGTGAGGGATAACGGCTTGATGCTACATGACCACTACATTGATTTGATCATGGGTAAGTTGCGACGAGTAGCCCACGAAGAGGCTCGACAGCAACTGCTCGTGGGCTTTCAAATCCTCAGTGGACATTTGATTAACAGCATTGCCCATCCGGTCAAGACGCTTGCCTTAGACGATCCTGATCTCAGCCATTGGCTGTTTGAGCTGGTCATGCACTGCTTAAAGCTCAAGCTGCCTGCACCAGCAAGTCCGCCTCAGAAAAAAACGCGTTTGCGTACCGTATCCCTCAAAAAGCCATAACCCGAAGGAGTCAATGAATTGAAAGCTGCTGTTTTTCATGGCCCAGGTCAGCCCATGACCATCGAGCGCATCGAGATCGAAAAACCCAAGCGCAACGAGGTGCTGGTGCGCACCCGGGTCAGCGGCTTATGCCACAGCGACTTGCATTTCATTGAAGGCAAATACCCGACCCCTGTTCCCGCTGTGCTCGGTCATGAAGCAGCGGGTGTGGTCGAAGCGGTGGGTGAAGACGTCACCCATGTCAAGCCAGGCGATCATGTGGTCAGCTGCTTGTCGGTGTTCTGTGGCCATTGCGAGTACTGCGTGACCGGCCACCAAACACTGTGCAGCAACACGGCCGTCAAAATGCCGCCCGGCGTCGCCAAACGCCTGCGTTGGAAGGGGACACATCTCAATCAGTTCCTCAATCTCTCGACTTTTGCTGAACAAATGCTCGTGCATGAAAACGCGGTGGTCAAAATCCGCGAAGACATGCCCTTGGACTTGGCGGCACTGCTGGGCTGCGGGGTGCTGACGGGTTATGGCTCGGTGGTGCACAGTGCGCGCCTGGAGCCGGGCACGACTGTGGCGGTGCTCGGCTGCGGCGGCGTGGGCCTGTCCACGGTGCATGCGGCCCATTTGGCCGGCGCGGCCCGCATCATCGCCATTGACATCGACCCCGCCAAGTTAGAGATGGCCAAGATTTTCGGGGCGACCGACGGCATGGATGCCAAAGATCCGGACATGGTCGCCAAGATCACCGAGATGACAAAAGGCGGCGTGCATTACGCCTTTGAGTGTATTGGTCTCAAGCCCACCACCGAGGCTTCTTTCGCCATGCTGCGTCCACGGGGTTTGTCCACCATTGTGGGCATGATCCCGCTGGGCACCAAGATCGAGTTGCACGGCTTTGACTTTCTGCGCGAGCGCCGCATTCAGGGCACCATGATGGGCTCCAACCACTTCCGTCTCGACATCCCCCGCTTGGTGGAATTTCACATGCAGGGCCGTATGAAGCTCGACCAGCTGGTTTCCAACCGGCTCAAGCTGGAGCAGATCAACGACGGTTTTGCAGCCCTGCAGCGAGGCGGCATTGCCCGCAACGTGATCGTCTTCGACTGAAGGGGCGAACCATGAAACGACTCCACAACAAAGTTGCTGTGATTACCGGTGCCTGCTCGGGTATCGGCTTGGCCACCACCGAGCTGTTTCTCGCCGAAGGCGCGCAGGTGGTGGCGGCAGACGTACAGGATGAGCTGGGCCGGCAATTGCAACAGCGGTACGCAGGCCAGTTGCAGTTTGCGCACTGCGATGTGACTCGGCTCGACGAGCTGCGCGCAGCCATCGACAGTGCGGCCACGCATTTTGGCGGGCTGGACATCCTGTTCAGCAACGCGGGGCGCATTGGCACCATGGCGGGTGTACAAGCGTTCAATCCAGAGGCTTGGGACGACACCCAAAACCTTTTGCTGCGCTCTGTGGCTGCAGGTGCCAGTTATGCTGTGCCCCACATGGTCCAGCGCGGCGCAGGCGCTATCGTCAATACCTCTTCTATTTCGGCTTTGCAGGCGGGCTATGCCCCACTGGCCTATTCGGTGGCCAAGGCGGGCGTGCTGCATTACACCCGCGTCGCAGCGGCTGAACTCTCCGCTTTGAATATTCGCATTAATGCGGTGGTCCCGGGGTTCATTGCAACTCGCATTTTCGGTGGTCTGTTTGGCATGGACCCACAGGCCTCGCAAGACCTGGCTGATCGGGTGCGCGACCACAGCAGCAGCGCCAACCCGATTGGCCGCGCCGGCGATCCGCAGGACATTGCCGAGGCCGTCCTGTACCTGGCCAGTGACGCTGCGCGATTCGTCACGGGCACCCACATCACGGTGGATGGGGGTATCACCATGGGCCCCCGCCACAGCTGGGATCCCCACACCATAAGCCCTATGAGTGAGGCGCTCGGCGTGACACGCGAGCAAATCGCAGCCATGCGCAAGTCAACTCCTTCTTGAATTTTTCCTGAAAGATACAACCCATGTCCCAAGTTCATTTCATCAGCTTTGACGGTGTGTGTCGCAACATTGAGACCCGCATTGGCGAGAATTTGATGCGTGCGGCCACCGACAACGCTGTGCCGGGTATCGATGGTGATTGCGGCGGCCAATGCGCCTGCGCCACCTGCCATGTGTACGTGTCTGCGCCTTGGGCCGAGAGACTGCCTGCCATGCAAACGAATGAGCACGATATTCTCGAATTCACCAACGAGCGCCGCCAATCGTCTCGCCTGGCCTGTCAGATCATCATGACCTCAGAGCTCGACGGTATCGAGCTCCAAATGCCCGAAGGCCAGCACTGAAGCGACCCAACCCATTTGGCGCAAACAAGGAAACCTCCATGAAACTCTCACACGCTGAATTACAGGCCGCCGCCCGCGCAGAAGCCTTTGCCCTGCCGATCGATCAGATCGACCCGGCTACGGCCGATTACTTTGAAAACGACACGGTCGGGCATTACTTTGAACGCCTTCGCCGTGATGATCCCGTGCACCACTTCCACAGTCCTCTTTTTGGGCCTTATTGGTCGGTGACGCGTTTTCAGGACATCATGCAAGTGGACACGAACCACGGCATCTTCTCTTCGGACTGGACCCAAGGCGGCATTACCATTTCCGAACCGCCACCGGGTGAAGCGCCACTGCAGATGTTCATCGCCATGGACCCTCCGCAGCACGATGTGCAACGCAAGGCGGTTCAACCCATCGTGGCCCCCGGGAACTTGGCCAATATGCAGACGCTGATCCGTGAGCGCACCTGCAAGGTGCTGGATGGGCTGCCCAGAGGTGAGCGCTTTAACTGGGTGCAGCACGTGTCCATTGAACTCACCACATTGATGCTGGCCACCTTGTTTGACTTTCCGCTGGAAGACCGCCACCTGCTGACCCAATGGTCTGACGTGGCCACGGCCAACAAGGACGTGGACCCCAAAGCACCCACCCGTGAAGAACGCATGGCCGAGCTGCACAAGATGGCGGCGTATTTCACACGCCTTTGGAATGAGCGCGTGAACGCAAGCCCTGGCTCCGATCTGATTTCCATGATGGCCCACAACCCAGAAACCCGGAACATGACGCCGCAGGAATTCATGGGCAACCTGGTGCTGCTGATCGTGGGCGGCAATGACACCACGCGCAACTCCATGACGGGCGGTCTGCTGGCCCTGCACAACAACCCGGCCGAATGGGACAAGCTGCGCAAAGACCCTTCCCTGATCGACAACATGGTCTCGGAAATCATCCGCTGGCAGACGCCGCTGGCCCACATGCGCCGCACCGCCTTGCAAGACACCGAACTGGGCGGGAAACACATCAAAAAAGGTGACAAGGTGGTGATGTGGTACCTCTCGGGCAACCGCGATGAAGAGGCCATCCCCCATGCGAGCCAATTCATCATCGATCGTCCTCGCGCGCGCCAACACCTGTCGTTCGGCTTTGGCATACATCGCTGCGTGGGCAACCGCCTGGCCGAAATGCAGCTGCGCATCTTGTGGGAAGAAATCCACAAACGCTTTCCCGTCATCGAAGTGGTGTCCGATCCGGTGCGGGTGCGCTCGTCCTTTGTGCGGGGCTTCACCGAACTGATGGTGCGCATTCCCTCATGAGCCAGACACCTGACATGAACACGCTGCCCACGCAATTGGATGTGCTGATCATCGGCGCCGGTATTTCTGGCGTCGGTGCTGCCTGCCATCTGCAGCAACAGTGCCCTGGCAAGCGTTTTGCGCTGGTCGAGGCACAGGCCAGTTTTGGCGGTACATGGCGAACGCACAGCTATCCGGGGACGCGCTCGGACAGCGACCTGTTCACCTTTGGCTACCGCTTCAAGCCCTGGCGTGGCGACCCGATCGCCACAGCCGATCAGATTCTGAAGTATATGGACGAAGTCATCAGCGAACACCATCTGGGCGGGCGAATCCATTACAGCCACCGCGTGCTGTCGGCCTGCTGGTCTACGCCTGAGGCCTGCTGGCATGTGGAGATTCAGGACACGCCGGCCGAGGGCAACCCCGTCATCCGCTCAGTACGCTGCAACTTCTTGTGGATGTGCCAGGGTTACTACCGTCACGCTGAGGGGTACACCCCTGATTGGCCAGGCATGGCCGATTTTGCAGGCCGCATCGTGCACCCGCAGCAATGGCCTCAAGACCTGGACCTGAGCGACCAGCGCGTGGTGGTGATTGGCTCAGGCGCGACCGCCGCGACGCTGTTGCCAGCGCTGGCGGGAAGCTGTCAACACGTCACCATGCTGCAGCGATCGCCCACATGGTTTGCGACGGGCCGCAACGCCAACGAACTGGCCGACACGCTGCGCGCACTGGACATCCCCCACGAATGGACTCACGAAATCGTGCGTCGCAAGGTCCTGCATGATCAAGCCCTCATACAGCAGCGTTGTGTCCAAGAACCCGATGCTGTGGCGGCAGAATTGCTGGCAGGCGTCAGAGAGGCCCTCGGCCCAGAGCACGCCCACCTGGCCGATGTCCATTTCAAGCCCAGCTACCGGCCTTGGCAGCAGCGTTTGGCCTTCGTGCCCAATGGCGACCTGTTCAAAGCCGTGCGCACCGGCCAAGCCAGTGTGGTGACCGGCCAGATTGACCGCTTCGTGCCTGAAGGCATTCGCCTGAGCAACGGCGACATCGTGCCTGCGGATGTGATCGTCACCGCCACGGGTTTTAACCTCAACGTGCTGGGCGACATCCATTTCCAGGTCGATTGCCAGCCGCTGGACTTTGCGCGCAGCGTCACTTGGCGCGGCGCCATGTTCACTGGTCTGCCCAATTTGGTGTGGGTGTTTGGCTATTTCCGCGCCAGCTGGACGCTGCGCGCCGACTTGCTGGGCGACTTTGTCTGCAAGTTGTTGCTGCACATGGACACACACGGGATTCGCAGTGTGGTGCCTCAGCTGCGCCCGCAAGACCAGGGCATGACCTTAGCCCCGTGGGTGAGGCCAGACAACTTCAACCCCGGTTATTTGGCGCGCAGCATCCATCAGTTGCCACGCCAAGGCGATCATGCACCTTGGGTGCACCTCCAAGATTACCGCAAAGAAAAAGACGATCTTCCCGCGGCAGCGCTGGATGACGGGTCTTTGATTTTCAGCTGAACAGGGCGCCGATCTGCCAAGATTTTCACCACCACAACCAGGAGACTCACCATGCCCCACGCACTGACACGCCGGCAAACCCTGCAAGCGCTGGGAATTGGCTTATTGCCGATGCCGCTGATCGCAGCCGCGCAAGCCGCTTTCCCCAACAAGCCCGTTCGCATCATCGTGCCCCTTCCTGCCAGTGGGGCGGCTGATGTATCGGTTCGGATCCTGACAGAGTTCCTGCAACAGCCTCTGGGACAAAGCCTCGTGGTGGAGAACCGTCCCGGCGGTATTTATCAAATAGGCATTCAGGCCATCACCAGCGCACCCGCAGACGGCTACACCCTGATTCACCTCAATGCCACCATGTGCGCTGTACAGGCTTCGCTCAAACGCTTTTACATACTCAAACAACTCATTCCGGTGGGCTACATGGGCTCGACAGACAGCATGCTTTGCATTGCCAACAACGCGCCGTTCAAGACCACCCAAGAAATGATTGCATGGGGAAAGGCCAACCCTGGCAAACTCAACTACGGCTCGACGGGCCCCGGCTCGATGGAGCACTTGAGCATGGTCAGCATCATGCAACGTGTCGGCATCACAGGGAACAATATTCCATTCAAAGGGGGGCCAGATGGCGCACTGGCCCTGGCCCAAGGGGAGATCCATGCCATGGCATTGGCTGCCCCCCTGATCATCCAGTTCAAAGACAAATTCAAACCCGTGATGGCCCTGTCGGAACAACGCATCGGATTTTTGCCTGATTTTCCCACAGCCAAAGAGCAGGGTCTGGATATTCCCACGGTGAATTATTGGGGGGGTCTGGCAGCGCCTGCGGGCACGCCCGCATCGGTCATCGACACGCTGGAAAAAGCCATGAGCGTGGCCGTCAACAACCCTGCCTTGGTGCAAAAGTATGTGCCGCTGGGACTGACCGCCAAATTTGCCGGCAGTGCCTCGTTCAAAGCCACCATCGAAAAAGACCTTCAATGGTTGGGCGAAGCAGTGAAGTCAGCCAATTTGCAATTGAGCTGAAGGTCCAAATCTCCTAGTGGACCCACCTCAGGGTTGGCCGCTTCCTTGCATCCTTTCTCAGCCATTGCCTGCCATGAACACCTACCCTGACCCGGACTTGCTGCACCCTGACAGCATTGCACCTGAGATTCACCAGCGCAATGCGCAAATCGCCAAGGCCATGGCGGCATTGCCAGAGTGGTGGGTCATAGGACCCCCCGCTTTTCGCAAGAACCAACGTGATGGGGCCGGTGTTTTTCCGCCCATGGTGTTCAGCGAACGCGCCACCACACGGACCATTGAATCCAAAGCAGGTCCCTTGCGCTTGCGAGAATTTCTGCCCTCAACTGGCCAACCTCGCGGCGTTTACCTGCACCTGCACGGTGGTGGTTGGGTCATTGGCGGCGCCGACATGCAAGACACCATGCTGTTGACTCTGGCTGATCATGCACAAGTGGCCGTGGTCAGTGTGCATTACCGACTCGCTCCCGAGCATCGTTATCCCGCAGCCCCTGACGACTGCGAAACAGCCGCCTTATGGTTGGTCGAACACGCTGCTGCCCTTTATGGGTCCGGTCAGCTGATCATTGGCGGCGAATCGGCCGGAGCGCACCTCAGTGCAGTCACCTTGTTGCGCCTGCGCCAGCGTCTGGGGTTTTGCCCGTTTTCGGGTGCCAACTTCAATTTCGGCCTGTTCGACATGACATTGACCCCCAGTGCGCGGGCTTTTGGTGATGAACGGCTCTTTTTGCGCACCATTGACATGATTCAATTTCGAGATGCATTTTTGCCGGGAGAACACAAGCTGCGTGACCCTGATATTTCACCACTGTATGGCGAGCTTCAAAATTTATGTCCAGCGCTGTTCACCATTGGTACCCGAGATGCACTCCTTGACGACAGCCTGTTCATGCACGCGCGTTGGTTGGCGGCGGGGAATAAAGGACAACTCGATGTCTACCCGGGCGCGCCCCATGCCTTCTTTCGCCTGGGGGATGCGCACACCCAAAGCGCGATGACGCAACAAATTCAATTCATCTGCAGCCATTTGAAATAAGTCATGCTTGGCCACCACCATGGACAAAGCGATCAAGGCGGCCAAGATCAAAATCGATCTTTGAACCGCTTGGTGGCCGTCACTGCGCAGCCGTCTTGACGGATGCAGGGGCGGAGGAGGGCGCGGCGGCCCAGTCGCCTCCAAGGGCCTTGATGAGGAACACCGAGGCCAGTTGACGCTGGCCCAGCAGTTGGGTGGCCAGTCGCTCACTGTTGAGTTGCGCTTGTTGCGCGGTGATCATGTCCTGGTAGTTGGACACGCCGCCTTCATAACGCACTTGGGCAATCGCCATCACACGGCGGTTGCTGTCGACAGCGCGTTGCGCCTGGACCAGGGCACGGTCCAAGGCGCTGACACTGCTCAAGCCGTCTTCAACTTCTTGCATGGCCGTCAGCACCACCCGACGGTAATTGGCCACCGTGATGTCGTAGCCGGCGCGGCTGAAGTCGACGTTGGCGCTGATGCGCCCGCCGTCAAACAGGGTTTGCGTGGCCGAAACGCCCATCGACCACAGCACACTGGGCCCGCTGAAAATGGTCGCAATCTTGCGACTGTCGTTGCCAAAGCTCGGGCCAAAGATTACGCTCGGATAGAACGCAGCCTTGGCGACACCAATTTGTGCATTCGCGGCCGCCATTGAGCGCTCTGCCGATGCGACATCGGGGCGGCGCTCGAGCAAGTCTGAGGGGATGCCCAGGGGGATCACTGGCGGCATCATGGCCACCAAGCGCGGCGCCAATTGAAAGGCGGGTGCGGGGGTACCGGTCAGGGTGGCCAGGGCATGCTCAAACTGAGCACGCTGCCGCTGCAAAATATCAACTTGTGTCAGTGTGGTGTCCAGCAAGGCCTGCTGCTGCGCCACATCCAGGCCCGAGGCGCTGCCGTTGTCATGCCGGTGATTGGCCAGCGCCAGCGAGGATTGCTGCAATGCCAAAGCGCGCGTCACCACATCCAATTCCACATCGATGGCGCGCAGGTTGAAGTAGTTGACGGCAACATCTGCGCCCAGCACCAGTCGCGTGTTTTCCAGATCAGCGGCGACCTGTTCGGCCGAAGCCGTGGCCCCGTCGACCAGGCTTTGTAAACGGCCCCACAAATCGGCTTCATAGCTGGCAGACAGCACCGTGCTGTAGTCGTTCTGCAGCGTGGACCAGTTGGGTGCGTTGTAGTTGGTCAAAGGCCGGTTGGCCGAAATCCGCAACTCCGACACCTTGGTGCCCAGGCTGACCTGGGGCAGCTGGCTGGCGGCGTTTTGGTTCACCACGGCGCGCGCTTGCACCAACCTGGCTTGAGCGGCTACCAGGGTCTGGTTGGCTTGCAGCGCTTTTTGCTCTAGCGCATTCAACTCTGCGTCGCCAAAGCGTTCCCACCAAGGGCCTTTGGCTTGTGCATCCGCTGGACTGGCGGTACGCCAAGGTTCTTGCAGTTGCCAGCTCACCGGCATGTCGACAGAGGGTTTGACATATGTGGGCCCGGCGGCGCAGGCTGACAGCAGGGCAGCGCAACCCAGGGCCCATGCCAACTTGGTCAGCCCGGCACTTGCAGTCCGATTGAAGGTGCGCTGTGCTTTCACGGTTTGTCCTTGGCTGGCGCGGCAGCTTCCTTCGGCTTCGCATCACCACCGGAGGCCCCTTTGGGCGCATCGGCGGCAAAGGTCACGACATCTCCATCAGTCAAAGCATCAGGTGGGTTCAGCACCAAGCGAGTGCCGCTTTGCAGGCCGCTGGTCACTTCCACTTGTTCACCCAGGTTGCGACCGAGGGTGATGGCTTGCATTTTCACGCGCTTGTCGGCATCGACCATGGCCACTTTGATGCCACTCCCACGAATGATGAGTGCGTTGTTGGGGATGGTCAGATTGGCTTTGCTTTGCAGGGGCAGATCGACCAGCACAAAAGCGCCCGGCAGCAAAATCCCGTCTTTGTTGGGCAGACTGATCTCCACCTGCATGGAGCGCGTCAGCGGGTCAATGGACGCGCCGGTGCGGGCCAGTTTGCCTTCAAACTTTTGGCCTTGCAATTCGGTCTGTCGCACCGTCACCATTTGCCCAGTTTTGATTTGCTGGGCGTAGGTTTGCGGCACGTTCACATACAAGCGCAGAGGGTCGGTTTGCGTAACGACAAACAGTGCGCGGGGCAGGCCACCGATCGCACCCGCGTCCACCAAGTCGCCGGTGTCCACGTTGCGTCGGGTGATGACACCATCGGTGGGTGACAACAGACTTTTGAAGTTGCTCAACTGTTTGAGCCGCTGCATATTGGCTTCGGCTGCGGCCAAATTGGCCATGGCCTGCGTGCTGTTGCTTCGTTTTTCGTCCACCTCTTGTTGCGACACAGCATCTTTGGCACGCAGCGCGATCCAGCGCGCTTCGGTGCTTTTCGCCAGTTCCAAACTGGCCGCGGCTTGTTGCCGAGCGGCCAAGGCTTGCGACAGCAGTTCGTCGGTTTCTGGGGTTTCCAATTCGGCCAGCACCTCGCCTTTGCGCACACGGCTGCCAATGTCTTTGTGCCAACGCTTCACATAGCCCGGCACCCTAGCGTAAATGGGCGACTGCACATAACCCTGCAAGCTGCCCGGCAATGCCACGGTCTGACCGGCCTGACGCACCTGAATCACGGTGGTCTTGACGTAGATTTGACTGCGGGCTTGCACATCGGCCTTGAGCTGGTCCATGTTGCGCGACTGGCTGAGCACCGTGCGTGCGCCGCCTGCCAGCAGCAGCAAAACCACGACGGCCGCCGCAATGTTGCTGCGCCGAATCACTTGTTGGCGCTGCACCAGATCATGCGGGTCGTCAACGCCCGTGGAGTGAATGGCCAGCGATGAATGACGTTCTTCAGACATGGATCAATTCCCTTGCGCCACAGCGGACGCACTTTTCAAAGCTTGTTTTTTCGCCTGCCGTTGCAGCAGGCGAAGGTGAATAGAGGCGTAGACCACCGGCACAAAGTACAAGGTGGAGACGGTGGCAAACAGCAAACCACCGATCACGGCACGGCCGAGTGGCGCGTTTTGCTCGGCACCTTCGCCCAGGCCCAAAGCCATGGGGATCATGCCGATGATCATGGCCAAGGCCGTCATCATCACCGGCCGAATGCGGGTGGCGCCGGCTTCGAGCGCAGCCGCCAGTGGTGCCACGCCTTCGTCGCGCCGTTGCCGCGCAAAAGACACCACTAAGATACTGTTGGCGGTGGCCACCCCCATGGTCATGATGGCCCCGGTCAAGGCCGGCACGCTCAGCGTGGTTCCGGTGATGAACAGGATCCAGGCAATGCCGGCCAGGGCTGCGGGCAGGGCGGTGATGATGATGGCCGCATCAATCCAAGACTGGAAGGTCACGACGATCAGCAGATAGACCAGCACAATCGCCATGGCCAAGCCCACGCCCAAGCCGATGAACGACGATTGCATGGTTTGAACTTGTCCGCGCAGCGTGACCTGGTTGCCTCGCTTGAGTTTGGGCTTGATCTCGTCAACCAGTTGCTGCACTTGGTTGGCCACGCTGGCCAGATCGGTGCCTTGCACGCTCACATACACATCCACCGCCGGTTGAATGTTGTAGCGCGAGACGATGGGCATTTGCCGCCCGGCCTTGGCTTCCACCAAGTTGCCCAGCAGTTGCGGGGTGGTGGTAGGCAAGGCCACGCCGTTGGCACCGCTGTTGGCGTTGGGGGCCGAGCCAATGTTCAGGCCCAGCAAGGCATCCATGGAATCGATTTTGTATTGCGGCGCCTGCACCACCACGTTGTAGACCACGCCGTTTTGCGGGTTCAGCCAAAATGCCGGCGCGGTTTGCGAGCTGCCCGACAGCGCGATCAGCACGTTTTGCCCCACGTTGGTGGCGCCCAGACCAAACTGCTGCAGGCGGGTGCGGTCCATTTGCAGGTCCACCACCGGGCCGTCCAAGCGCTGGTGCACGTGGGCATCGACCGCGCCAGGTATTTTCTGGATCGCGCGCGTCAACTCCGATGCCAAATCGGTGTTGCCCACCACATCTGCGCCAGAAAACTGCACGTCAATGGCGGCCGGCAAACCGAAGTTCAAAATCTGCGTCGAAATGTCAGCCGCCTGGAAGAAGAACTCCACATTCGGAAAGCGCTTGGGCAGTTCGTTGCGCAGTTGGGTCACAAATATTTCGGTCGGTGCATGGCCGTGCTTCAGCGACATCAAGATCTCGGCGTCCATGGTGCCGATGGTGCCGGCATTGCTGTACGACAAGTTGATGCCGCTGTTGGGCAGGCCGATGTTGTCCAAAATGGTGTCGAGCTGATCTTCGGGAATCATTTCACGGATCACGCTTTCGACCGCATCGGCGATGCGGGTGGTCTCTTCGATTCGAGTCCCCGTGGGGGCGCGCATGTGCAGGCGAATTTGCCCCGCGTCCACACTCGGAAAAAAGTCACGGCCCAAGAAAGGGTAAATCACACAAGACAGCACGCAAAAGCCAAAGAACAAAGTCATGAAGCGGCCGCGGTGCGTCAAGGCCGCCGAGATGGACAGGGTGTAGACCCGGCGCACCCGTTCAAACTGAGCGTCAAAGCTGCGGTAGACCCGCTGCAGCAAACTGGGTTTGCCTTGCGCTGCAGCGGCGTGATCGCCGCCCATCAGCATCATCACCAAGGTGGGCACCAGGGTCCGCGACAAGAAGTAAGAAGCGATCATGGCCAAGACCACAGCTTCGGCCAGGGGCACAAACAAAAACCGCGCAACGCCCGGTAAAAAGAACATCGGCACAAACACGATACAAATACACAGGGTGGAGACCAAGGCGGCCGAGCCGATCTCTTCGGCGCCCACCTCGATCGCGGGGAGCAGCGGTTTGCCCAAGTGCATGTGCCGCTCGATGTTCTCAATCGTCACAATCGCCTGGTCCACCAAGATGCCGACCGACAAGGCGAGGCCCCCCAAGGTCATCAGGTTCAGGGTTTCGCCTAAAGCGAACAGGGCCAGGATGGAGGCCAGGATGGACAGGGGAATCGTCAACGCAATGATCAAAGTGCTGCGCCAGTTGCCCAAAAACAGCAACACCATCATGGCCGTCAGGCCCGCGGCAATCAGGGCTTCAATCACCACACCTTCAATGGCGGCCAGCACGAACACCGATTGGTCAAACAGGGGCGCGACTTTGACGTCGGGCGGCAGCGACTGAACCGCTTTAGGCAATAACGCCTTCACATTCGAGACAATGTCCAAGGTGGAGGCGCCGCCGTTTTTGAGCACCGAAATCAGCACGCCGCGCAAGCCGTCTTGCCGCACCACATTGGTCTGCGGTTGAAAGCCGTCACGCACATAAGCCACATCTTTAAGGTAGGTGGTGATGTTGCCGGTGGTGCGAACAGGCAAATCGTTCAGGCCTGACAACACACCCGGCGAGCCATTCATGCGCACCGTGTATTCGGTCTCGCCGAACTTCACCGTGCCTGAGGGCAGGATCAAATTCTGCGTGTTCACGGCGTTGACCACATCGGCTGGCGACAGACCCCGGGCCTGCAGGGCTTCAGCGTCCAAGTCCACCGAGATCACCCGCACCTTGCCGCCATAAGGGAAGGGCGAGGCCACACCGGGTACGGTGATGAGTTGCGGGCGCAGGCCGTTGACAGCCACATCGAACAGGGCGTTTTCAGCCAGGGTCGGGCTGGACAGGGCCAGTTGCATCACCGGAATGCTGGAGGCCGAATACTTGATCACCAGCGGCGGGGTGATGCCGGGGGGGAGCTGACGCACCTGGGTTTGCACCGAGGCTACAACCTGGGCAATGGCAGTTTGAATATTGACGCCGGGCTGAAAGAAGACTTTGACGACGGTCACACCCGCCAGCGACGTGGACTCGATGTGCTCTATGTCACTGACCACCGTGGTCAAACCACGCTCGGTTTGACCGGCAATACGCTGCCCCATTTCCTGGGCAGGCAGACCGTTGTAGTTCCAAATGATGCTGATGACCGGGATGTTGATTTCAGGGAATATGTCGGTCGCCATATTCTTCAACGCAAACGGGGTTCCCAAAAAAATCAGGATGGCCATCACGATGAACGTGTAGGGGCGCTTGAGCGCCAGCTGAACCATGGACATCGGTTTTTTGCTCCGTTTTGAAAGTTGCAGCAGTGTATGCCAGTGGCCTGGCTTTTGGATGTCCCTGCTGGGTCGCTCTTGCGAGGGATTTCCCGGCGACTGCCTCCAATTGAATTATTTTGGATGCATGTTGATGTGTGAGTGATCTGAGAGAGTTTGAAATGCCGGGTTTTGCATTTTCTTTTGCTGCCACAGTCGACCCGCCAAGTAGAGCACGATGAAGAAGTTGAAGATCAATACGGCCCCATTGACCACAGAGGGGTGTTCAAGCATGTGCGCGATTTCGATCGGCAGGTACACACCACCAGAGCATGCGGCCAGCCATTCTGCCCAAGTACGGTCTTTCCAGAGGCCGTAGCCTTCGACGAACCGAATGACGGCATAGGCGCACGCAAACAAGATGACTTGCCGAATATTGGCGTTTTGCAGCCACGTGGCATCGTCGAGCAGCATGCGCGGGTAATGCGCTTCAGGATCGAGATGAAAATGCCCAATCAGTGCGTAGGCCAGTGCATGAATGTCATGGTGAATCAGACTGAGTAAGCCGATACTGGCGGAAATAGCGGCAATGCCTTTGACGCCTTCAAAGACGGCGATGGCATGAAGGACATTGCTCTCTGGCGGTTTGATTTTCAGGGCAGTCATGGCGGGTTTAATTCACAGCCCAAGACAAATTGACCGCGCCGGGGGGCTTGAGATTTTGCAGCATGGCCATCCCTGTATGACTGTATTGTCCGTGCTCAAAGAGCACCGTGAAACTCAAATGCACGTGATCGTTTTCGAGCTGCTCTGAGGTTGCGGCCTTGAGTTCAAGATGATGGGTGTTGAAGTATTGGGCGATGTAGTTTTGAATCGCCGCCACTTCAGACTGTTGGCAACGCAGATCGATAAGGACAGACTCGCTTAGGCTGTCGTTGGCCCCCATTTTCAAATTCAAATACTGCGCGATTTGCCGCAATACAGTATTGGCACTGACGATGGTGAACGTGGCCAGTGAGGCCTCAACCCAACGATGAATGCCGCAGAGAATCCCCACCGCCGCACAACACCACATAGTGGCCGCAGTGTTGATGCCTTTGGTTTGAGTGCCATCCCTGAACAACAAGCCACCGCCAATAAACCCCACACCCACCACAATTTGGCCGGCCATCCGAACGTAATCTTGAAAGTCCTCACCGTTTTGGGTCACCAAGATGAACAGGCACGATCCCAATGAAACCAGCGCATTGGTTTTCAGGTCCACCAGTCGGCGGTGCCATTGACGCTCCAGACCAATGACTGAGCCCAACAGCAAAGAGAGCAATGTGGCTTGAAGAAAGGAGAGGTTCATGGGGTTCGTCGTCGCCTAGTGGGGATGAATAATTTTACGGGACCAGGCCAGCCAATCAATTAACGTTTCTTTGATGACTTTGCCGGATCATTGTTCCATGCGAGTCATTGTGCATACGCATCTGCGCTGTGAAGTTCTCCTACATGTGGTGATTCAGCGGTGAATTTTGAAAGACCGTTTAGAAATTAAAGTGTGGCCAAGTTTGACCGCTGAAATGGCAAGGTGTTGCCACTGAATGTCAACCGTTTGTAAAGCTGGAAAGCCTCTGAATGTCTTGATCGGCTGCATTCCCCGCGTTACGCGTCGGTAGCCCGTTCTTTACATTCAAGACCACAAAGACGGCATGGAGATTGCAGGTCTAATGGCGCAGCCTCGCCGAATGGGTCGAACTGGCTGCGTCATTGTTTGAGGTTTTGCATGTTGTCACGCCGTCATTTTTTGTACTCACTCTGGGTGGTCCTTGGGTTCTGGGGTTTGACCGCGCAAGCCCAGGACGCTGGCAAAACATTGCACATGGTGGTTCCATTCCCGGCCGGTGGTAGCGCCGACATTGTGGCCCGAGTCATCGCCAAGCCCTTGGCCTTGTTGCTCAACCAGCCTGTGATGGTGGACAATAAACCTGGCGCTGATGGGGCCATTGCGGCTGAATATGTAGCGCAGGCAGCACCTGATGGGCAAACCTTGTTCTTTGCGACGTATGGCGCCATGTCTGCAGTGCCCGCGCTACATAAGCAGGTGCATTACGACGTGGTGAAAGACTTCACTCCTGTGATCGGTGCTGGTCAGTTTTCTTTCTTTGTATTTACCCATCCCGATGTCCACGCCTCGAATATTTTGCAACTGATCGACTACGCGCACAAACATCCGGGGGCATTGAGCTATGGCACCGGCAACGTGGGCGCCATCGTCGCGTCTGCAGATCTGACGGCATCGCAACACATGAATTGGGTGCATGTCCCTTACAAGGGGGAGGTGCCCGCCATGACGGATTTTTTGGCCGGGCGGATTCAGATGATGATCGGCACGCCTTCGAACGCGCTCAATTGGGTCAAAGAAGGACGTTTGAATGCCTTGGTAACCTTGGCCGACAAACGCAGCCCCTTGTTGCCGAATGTCCCCACCATGGCTGAGATGGGTCTGCACACTTCGCCGACGATCCCCTGGGCCGGCGTGTTTGGACCGGCGCAAATGAGCCCGCAAAGGGTCAAGCAACTGAATCAAGCGATCAATCAGGTGCTGATACAGCCTGAGGTCTTGGCTGAGTTCGCCAAACAAGGGTTTGAGGCGCAGGGTTCTACCCCTGAGCAATTGGCGGCTCAAGTGAAATCACAATTGGCCGTGTGGGGCAAGTCGATTCAACTGGCGGGCTTACATGCCGAATAACCTAACGAGCCCGCGCATTTTGCTGTGGAGCGGAAGTCAGCGCAAAGACTCATTGAATACGCAACTCTTGGAGCAATTGGCGTTGGACATTCCCCCCACGTTTCAGGTCGAACGGCTGGATGCTGCGGCCTTGCAGTTGCCTTTGTTTGATCAGGACTTGGAGGCACAGCCTGTACCGTTGCAATTGGCATTGCGTTTGCACGCGCAGGTGTCACGCTGTGATGCGATTGTGTTGGGCAGTCCTGAATACAACGGGCAAATAACGCCGTATTTGAAAAACACGGTCGACTGGATGTCCCGCCTACCGTATCTGGACGTCAACTTGGGTAATCCATTTTTAGATCGGCCAGTGTTGTTGTGCAGCGCCTCTCCGTCTTGGAGTGGAGGCTCGGGGGGCTTGGCCCATGCACGGTCTTTGTTCGC
>CAIWWN010000170.1 GCA_903916355.1 uncultured Burkholderiales bacterium
CCTTTGGTGAGTTCGTCATCGGCGGCAACTATGTGGTCGGTTTCATCATCTTCTCGATCCTGATGATCATCAACTTCATTGTGGTGACCAAAGGTGCAGGCCGTGTGTCTGAAGTGAACGCCCGTTTCACCTTGGACGCGATGCCCGGTAAACAAATGTCGATTGACGCCGATTTGAATGCCGGCGTGATTGACCAAGAAACTGCCAAAAAGCGCCGTGAAGAGCTGGGCCAAGAGTCTGACTTTTTCGGCTCCATGGACGGTGCCTCCAAGTTCGTCAGCGGTGACGCGGTCGCCGGCCTGCTGATTTTGATCATCAACTTGATCGGTGGCTTGGCCATCGGCATTGGACAGCACAATTTGTCGCTCAGCGAAGCGGGTCGGATTTACACCTTGCTCACCATTGGTGATGGCTTGGTGGCGCAAATCCCATCGCTGTTCTTGTCGTTGGCCACGGCCATCATCGTGACCCGCGTCACGACCTCAGAAAATATGACGGAACAGGCCACGGCCCAGTTGGCCAATCCGAGTGCGCTGTTCATGGCCGCTGGCATCATGGCCATTTTGGGCATCGTGCCGGGTATGCCTCACTTGGTTTTTCTGACTTTGGCCTTAGGGGCCGCCGCCACGGCTTGGCGCATCATGCAAAAATCAGCCACACCTGAGGCCGAACAGGTGAGTGCCGCCGCCCAAGCGGCGCTGGATGAGCCCAAAGAACTCGACTGGGACGATGTGGACCAGGTCGACCTGATTGGCTTGGAAATTGGTTACGGTTTGATTCCCTTGGTGAACCCGGAGACGGGCGGTCAGTTGATGAGCCGCGTCAAAGGCGTGCGCAAAAAATTGTCGGCCGAGTTGGGCTTTTTGGTCCAGCCGGTGCGCATTCGCGACGCCTTGAATATCGACCCTGATGCGTACCACATCGTGCTCAAAGGCGTGGCGCGTGGCAAAGGCCAAATCAAGGTCGGCCGCGAACTCGCCATCAACCCCGGTCAGGTCTATGGCCCGCTGGAAGGTCAAGCCACCAAAGAGCCGGCCTTCGGGCTGGACGCGGTGTGGATCGATCCTTCAGAGCGCGACCATGCGCGCACTTTGGGTTACACCGTGGTGGATGCCAGCACGGCCGTGGCCACTCACTTGAACAAAGTGCTGCGTGACAACGCTTCTGATTTACTCAGCCACGATGAAGTGCAGCAACTGCTGGACAAATTGGCCGCTAAATCGCCCAAACTGGTGGAAGACCTGGTGCCTGGCAAGTTGTCGCTCGGCGTGGTCACCCGCACCTTGCAAAACCTGTTGAATGAATCGGTGTCGATCCGCGACATGCGCTCGATCGTGGAAACCCTGTCTGAAGTGGCCAGCCGCACGCAAGAGCCCGATCAGCTTACGGCGCTGGTACGCCCCAAGCTGGGCCGCATGATTGTGCAAAGCCTGGTGGATGAATCCAATTCTTTGTCGGTCATGACCTTGGACCCTGGCTTGGAGCAGCTGCTGCACAACGTGTTGCAGCAAAGTGCGCCCGGTCAAAACATGGCCATCGAACCCGGTCTGGCCGAACGTTTGTTTGCCGCTTTGCGCGATGGTGCGCGGGCGGTGGAAGAGTTGGGCCATCCCGCCGTGTTGGTGGTCTCGCCCACGATTCGCCCTTGGTTGTCGCGCGCTGCGCGCTACCGCGTGAACGATTTGACCTTGCTGTCGTACAGCGAGATTCCAGACGATCAAAGCGTCAAGGTGGTGCATACCGTGCACGCCGAGACCCGTTAATTTTTTGAACACCTAGCAGCAACGCCATGGAACTCAAACGTATTCTTGCCCGTGACACCCGCAGCGCGACCGAGCGAGCCATGAGTTTGTATGGCCCCGACGTGCTGATCATTGCCAACCACCGCGTGGGTGGACAGACCGAACTCGTGGTTGCGGTGGAGTTGGCTTCGGCCCGCCCCGATGCCCATGGCCATGTGTTTGACAGCGACAACCCCTTTGCCAAAGCCGCGCCAATCGTCGCCGATACGTCGATGCAGCGCGAGCCGACCTTGGATGCAGGCGCCAGTTTTGGCGATCAGCTGGGCCAGGCACTGCGCGGCAAAGAGCCTGCCTCCGCCCCGAACGCCTTGCGCCAAGACCCTTTGCTTCATGCGGGCCGTCAAGATCCCTTGTTGAGCGCAGATCCCTTGCTGCAGCCCGAGGCGCTGCGCGATCAGGTACGCAGCCAAGAAATTGTGGCTTTTGTCGTGGAAGAATTGGCGGCCTTGCGCCGGGAGTTCCGTGTCAGCCAGCAAACCGCCGAGTGGCAAAGCAGTCAGCCGATTGCATCTGCGGTGCAACCCTTGGTGCAAGCCATGCATCAGGCCGATGTGCCTGTGGGTTTGCGTACCTTGCTGATCGATGCGGTGAAAGATCATGAGAGCGTGCAAGAGGCTTTGCAATCGATTCGAGAGTTGTTGACTTCCTCCTTGCAACGGGGTGGCGCCCCTGGCGCATTTGAAGGCGTGCATGCCATGGCCGGACCTTCAGGGGCAGGTAAAACCTTGATGGCTGCGCGTTTGGCCTTGCACACAGCCGTCAACGCCAGCCCCGATCAAGTGGCTTTCATCAGCTTTCATGACGCACGCATTGGCGCCTGGAGCCAAACCCAAATGCTCTGCGCCCAAATGGGCGTGGACTGCTACCGTGCCCCCGATGCAGCCACCTTGGGTGTGTTGCTGGCGGAGTTGTCGCAGCGCAAATTGGTGCTGATCGACACCCCCGGCGTGCAAATGGTTGAACGCGTCAAAGAGATTAAAAAACTACACCCGCAAACCATCATGCATGCGGTGTTGCCGGCTGACGCTTCAGCGGTCAGCGTACAGCGTATTTTGAAAGATGCAGCCCAGCAAGCCGACATGGAATGGGACAGCCTGATGATCAGCAAGTTGGACGAGTCCAGCGCGCCTTGGGCGCTGCTGCAATTCATGTGCAACGAGGCCGATGTGCCGGTCCTGTCGGCCGCGAGTGGCTCTGAACGCTTGACGGATTTGGTGATGGGTTTCACCCCCGCCCAACTTGTGAATTTGGCGGTGAGTCAATTGATGCCAGTCCTGCCGAACAGGGCTTCATCAGTGGCGAATCCTGCGGTGGGCCTGTCGGATGCGACGGCGTTCAACGCGCGCGCCATGACCTTCAACACGGCACCAGCCCGTTCTTAAGCCGCCCATGCAAAAACTGACTCAAACCCAAGTGATTGGCATCGCCAGTGGGAAGGGCGGCGTGGGGAAAACCACGATCTCAGTCAATTTGGCCGTCGCCCTGCAAGGCATGGGTTTCAAGGTCATGCTGTTTGATGCCGACCTGGGCCTGGCCAATGCGCAAATTGCCTTGGGTTGCCGTTGCCCCTACAACCTGAGTCATTTCTTGAGCGGTGAAAAAACGCTGGAAGAAATCATCGTCACCACCCGTTACGGCGTGAAGTTGGTGCCCGGCGCTTCGGGCATGCGCGAGATGGCCAATTTGAGCGTGCTGCAAGCCGCGCGCATTGTGCAGGCCTTCAGCGCGCTGGAAGACGATTTGGATTATTTGATTGTCGACATGGCGGCCGGCATTGCCCCGGCGGTGTTGTCCTTCATGGCCGCCACCAGTCGCCGTTTCATCGTGGTTCGCGACGATCCTTCGTCGATTGCCGATGCGTATGGCACGATCAAGGTGCTGACCAAAGATTATGGTCTCGAAGACATATACCTGATTCCCAACGGCGTGAGCAATGCCCAAGAGGGGCGTAAATTGTTTGAACGCATCAACCAAGTCTGTACCCGCTTTTTGCACAAATCCATCCAGTATCTGGGCTCGATCGAACAAGACGAATTGATTTTGGCGGCTTTGAAGAAACACCAGTCCACCTTGGAGTTCGCGCCCAGCAGCGCGGGGGCCCGTGATTTCAGGCGCCTGGCCGTGGCCACCAACGATCTCACGCCCATCGACCACGCCAGTGGTGGAGTGCAGTTTTTTGTGGAGAGGCTGGTCTCTTCGAGGACCTGATTACCTTATGGCCATCAACACACGAATGTACGAAGAAGTGCAAAACAACAGCGAAGCGCTGGTGTTGGCACATCTGGGCATGGTCAAACGGGTGGCGCTGCATTTGAAGGTGCGACTACCGCACTTCATGGAGTTGGATGAATTGATCCAGGTGGGCATGATTGGCTTGCTGGAGGCCTCGCGCGCCTACGATCCAGCCAAAGGCATTGAGTTTGAAAATTTTGCCCACAGCCGGGTGCGCGGTGCGATTTTGGACGAAGTGCGTCGCCTGTCGTTTTTGCCACGCTCGGCGGTGGCCATCAACAAATCGCACAGTGAGGCCACCCACGAATTGGCCGCCGACCTGGGCCGCACCCCGACGCAGGCTGAACTGGCCGAGCACATGGGCAAAGACATTGAGCTGTTCCACAAAGAGCGCAGCCAGGCCCGGCGTTTTGAGACCTATTCGATGGAAGTGGTCTCCGAAGAGGTCATGAACATGGCCGGTGATGCTTCGCATCAACCTGAAGCCATTGTGGAGCACGCGCAATTCATGCGCGCCTTGACGGGGGCCATTGCCGATTTGCCTGAGCGCGACCAGTTATTGATGAATTTGTACTACGTCGAAGAGCTGAACCTGAAAGAAATTGGTGAAGTTCTGGGCGTGACGGAATCGCGGGTCAGCCAGTTGCTGACCGCGGTGGTGAAGAAATTGCGTGGCACTTTGAACGTCACCCCCGTGGAGACGACCAAGTCCCGGTCGAACAAAGCGTAAATAGTGAGAAATCAAGTGATGAAGGCGCTCAAGTTTTCTGTGGCAGTACCGAATCCTGTTGTAAGAGATTCAACAGGAGTTACAGATCATGCGAGTTCATTTCAAAGCTATCGAAGGTTACGGCGAAGGCAATCGGACGTCACAGGCGTTGGTGGCCAACAAGGTCGAGCTGATTCAGATGTTGTTCGACGGCTTGATCGAGAGCTTGGTCACCGCGCGTGGTCACATTGAGCATGGCTCGATTGAAGACAAGAATAAAAGCTTGACCCGTGCGGGCCGCATTGTGATTGGTTTGCAAGGGGCTTTGGATTTGGACAAAGGTGGCGAGTTGGCCGGCAACTTGCATGAGTTGTACAGCTATGTGACGCGTCGCCTGATTCATGTGAATGCGCGCAATGATTTGGTGGCGTTGCAAGAAGTTCAAACCTTGATGAGCGAGATTCGTCAGGCTTGGCGTGATGTGCCTAATTTGTTGCCCGCTGCAAAAAGCTTGGCCGCCAATTTGGGTGGTAATTCGGTTCACTGAAGGCCATGAGATACAAGTCTCATGGCGCCGGTGACTTGTATATGAAGGTGAGACAGTTGTAGACACGCCCATCGGCACTACCTGTCTTGCTCTTAAAGAGAGAGATGGACCATGGTAGCGATCATAGGTGTAGTTGTTTTGATGGTGTGCGTCTTCGGCGCACCTGTTTTGCACGGCGAGATGGGTCCCATTTTGGAGGCCGCGCCCCACGAGCTATTCACGATTTTCGGTGCGGCTATTGGCGGCATGCTGATCGGCAACAGCGGCGACACGGTCAAAGCCACTGTGGCTGGCATCGCCAAAGTGTTCAAAGGCCCTTCATTTCACAAGGCCGACTATTTGGCTACCATTTTCTTGGTCTCTAAATTGATGAAGGTACTCAAGGCGGAAGGCGCCGTGGCCCTGGAAGCCCACATCGAGACCCCTGAGTCCAGCGCTATATTCGGCGAATTTCCCAAAGTGCTCAAAGAGCATTCTTTGTTGCATCTGATCACCGATACGGTTCGGTTGATGGTGGTGTCGCAGGGCAATCTGGACCCCATGGCCGTTGAAGACGTGATGAATTTGAGTATCAAAACCCACCACCACGGCGCTCTGAAGGCCGCTGATTCTTTGGGTACCTTGGCTGGCGCCTTGCCTGCGCTGGGTATTGTGGCTTGCGTGTTGGGTGTGGTGAAAACCATGGGTGCGATCGACCAACCGCCTACCGTGCTGGGTGGACTGATCGGTAGCGCGTTGGTGGGTACCTTCATGGGGGTGTTTTTGGCCTATGGTTTTTTTGAGCCCTTCTCCAAACGTCTGACTGAAATCATCAACGACGAAGGCGAGATTTACGGCGTGGTCAAACAGATCATCGTGGGCACCTTGAATGGCCACCCCATGCCGCTCATCATTGAAGCCGCCCGTGTGGGTATCAGCCACCACAACCAGCCGAGTTTTGCGGAAGTCTTTGACGGCATGCGAGGTTAATCGCCATGGCCGATGAATCTCAAGCCCCAGCAGAAGAGCTAAAACCGGACGAAGCCCCTGATGCGGCCCCGGTCGCGGAGCCGGAGGCGGCAGCGCCGCTGGCGCCCATCATCGTCAAAAAGGTCATGGACGATGGGCACGGCGGTGCCCACGGTGGCGCCTGGAAGATTGCGCTGGCCGACATGATGACCGCGATGATGGCCTTCTTCTTGTTGATGTGGTTGCTCGGTGCGTCCAACGCCGATCAGCGCAAAAGCATTGCCGATTATTTTCGACCCACTTCGCACAGCAACGTGACCATGGGCAAACTGGCCGGCTCGGACGGCATGCTCGGTGGTCGCTCGGTGATCGATCCAGACGGTTTTCCGTTTGCAGCCAAACAAACGGCAGCCATGGAGCGGGTGACGCCGCGCTCGCAGGGCGGCCCAACTGAGAACGATCCAGCGCCCAATGCCCAAGAGCGTAACAACCCTGAGAGCCTTACCGACGAGCAGAAAAAGCAAGTCGCTGAGCAGCAAGACAAAGCGAACTTTGACAAGTTAGAAAAAGAAGTCAAAGAAAGTTTGGCGAAAAACCCGCGCCTTGAAAATATGAGCGAGCAGGTCAAGTTTGTCCGCGAAAAAGAAGGCCTGCGGGTGGAGATCATCGACAAGGCCGACTTCGCCATGTTCGGTCTGGGGACTACGCAGTTAACGCCCAAAGCCCAGGTGCTACTCAATGAAGTGGCCAAGAGCATGGCCAAACTGGACAACAAATTGGCCATTCGGGGACACACCGATAGCGTGGCTTTTGCCAACACCGATGGCCGCAACAACTGGTCTTTGTCGGCCGAACGGGCCGAAGAAACGCGCAAAATAATTGGTAAAAAAGGTGTGCCTGAAAATCGTTTTGCCAAAATTGAAGGGGTTGCCGACAGCGCGCCCTACAACCCCAACGACCCCAAAGACCCGCGCAACCGACGCATCAGCATCACGGTGATGTACAAAGAATAACTCGGGTAAACCCCGGGTTTTCAGTCTTGACCCCGTGGGGTCGATCTGCACATAATTGCTTTAGGCTTCAACTATTGAAGTCGAAAACAATATCGGCCTGAGCGAATCAGGCTGAGCAGGAGAAGCCATGAAGATCGTGTGCATTGGCGGCGGCCCAGCAGGGCTTTACTTTGCTTTGCTGATGAAAAAGCAAGGGCGTCACCATGACATCACGGTGGTCGAGCGCAACAAACCTTATGACACCTTTGGTTGGGGCGTGGTGTTTTCCGATCAGACCATGGACCATATGCGGCATTGGGACCCTGAGTCGGCGCAAGAGATCCAGCAGGCGTTTAACCATTGGGATGATATTGAGCTGCAGTTCAAAGGCCAGGTGATTCGCTCAGGCGGTCATGGCTTTGTGGGCATTGGCCGCAAGAAAATGCTCAACATTCTGCAATTGCGTTGTGAAGCATTGGGCGTGAAATTGCTGTTTGAGCAAGACGCGGCCTCTGATCTGGACTTTCCGGACGCGGACTTGGTGATTGCCAGTGACGGCATCAATTCGAATGTGCGCAACCGTTGTCCTGAGGTCTTCAAGCCCGATATTGTGAGCCGGCCCAACCGCTACATCTGGTTGGGCACCCACAAACAGTACGACGCCTTTACCTTTTTGTTTGAGAAAACCGAACACGGTTGGTTTCAAGCCCACATTTACAAGTTCGATGACCAGACCGCAACCTTCATTGTGGAGTGTCCGGAAGACGTCTGGCTGGCACATGGACTGGACCAGGCCGATCAAGCCGAGTCGATTGCATTTTGCGAAAAAGTATTTGCCGCCAATTTGCAAGGCGAGCGCTTGATGACCAATGCACGCCACTTGCGCGGTTCGGCTTGGTTGAATTTCCAGCGCGTCAAGTGTGAGCAGTGGTCGCACTTCAACGGCCACAGCCACGTGGTGTTGATGGGCGACTCGGTACACACGGCGCACTTTGCCATCGGTTCCGGGACCAAGTTGGCTCTAGAAGACGCCATTGAATTGGCACGACAGTTCAAGGACCAGGGCGACGAAGTGACGCACATCCCGCAAGTGCTGAAGCAATACCAGGCCTTGCGCGCCATCGATGTGATCCGGTTGCAAAATGCGGCCTGGAATGCCATGGAATGGTTTGAGGTGTGTGGGCAGCGTTATTGCGATCAACTGGCGCCGGAGCAGTTCATGTATTCCATGTTGACGCGCAGTCAACGCATCAGCCATGAGAATCTGCGCTTGCGCGACAAAAACTGGCTGGAAGGCTATGAGCGTTGGTTTGCGGCACAGGCCAATCTGACCGCGCCCGTCATGGCGGGCCACTCCGCGCCAAACGCGGTGCCGCCCATGTTCACGCCCTACCGCTTGCGCGCCATCACCTTGAAGAATCGGGTGGTGGTGTCGCCCATGGCGCAGTACAAGAGCGTTGACGGACGGGTTGGCGACTTTCATTTGATGCACTTGGGCGCGCGCGCGATGGGGGGGGCGGCCTTGGTGTTTGCCGAGATGACCTGCACCAGTGCCGATGCGCGCATCACGCCGGGTTGTCCAGGCTTGTGGAATGACGCGCAACAGGCAGATTGGAAGCGGATCGTCGATTGGGTGCACCAGGAAACGGATGCCAAGATCGCGCTGCAAATTGGCCATGCTGGACCGAAAGGCTCGACCTGTGCGCCGTGGCAAGGGGCGGGTTCAGATCAAGCCTTGCCCGAGGGTAACTGGCCCTTATTGGGCGCCTCGGCACAGGCCTTTTTGCCTGAAGGACAAGTCCCTAGCGCCATGACGGAGCAGGACATGGTGCGTGTCAAAAATGACTTTGTGTGCACCGCGCAACGTGCCGTCCAGGCCGGCTTTGACTGGTTGGAATTGCATTGCGCGCACGGGTATTTGCTGTCCAGCTTCATTTCGCCGTTGACCAATCATCGGCAGGATGCCTATGGCGGTACGCTGGAGAACCGTCTGCGCTACCCGTTGGATATCTTTGCGGCTGTGCGTGCCGTCTGGCCTGCACACTTGCCCATGTCGGTGCGCATTTCGGCACACGATTGGGTCGAGGGGGGAATGACGCCTGAGCAGGCCACAGAGGTGGCCCGGGCCTTCAAGGCCGCGGGTGCGGACATGATCGATTGCTCTTCCGGTCAAGTCAGTGTGCAACAAAAACCAGTCTATGGCCGCATGTACCAAACGCCATTTGCCGACCGCATTCGGCAAGAGGTGGGCATCCCCACTTTGGCGGTGGGCGCCATCAGCGAGGCGGACCATGTGAACAGCGTGATTGCGGCCGGACGTGCCGACTTGTGCGCGGTGGCGCGCCCGCATCTGGCCAATCCAGCTTGGACACTGACGGAGGCGGCGCGCATTGGTTACACCGCCGTCAAGTGGCCGGCACCCTACCAGTCCGGCCAACCCCAGCTGGAAGCTGCTTTTGCCCGTGAGCGCATGCTGCAGTCTGCCGGACGGGGTGACTGAGTGAGTGACTGACAGAGTGACAGAGTGATGCCCTTGATGGCTCGGCGATGGTGTCGACCTGGGTGCGTGGGCAGTTTTAAAAGAGGATTATGAAAATCGATTCACACCCCAAAACGTCTGATCTGGAGTTACGTGCCCATGAGGACCACCACGCATCGCTGCGGTTGTGGCTGCGCTTGCTGTCGTGCACGACGTTGATTGAAGACACGATTCGCTCCAATTTGCGCGAAGACTTCGGCATTACCTTGCCCCGCTTTGACCTGATGGCGCAGCTGGAACGCCATCCGGATGGCTTGAGCATGGGCGAATTGTCGCGTCGCATGATGGTCACTGGAGGCAACATCACCAGCATCGTGGACCAGCTTGAAAATGAAAAACTGGTGATTCGTTTGATGAGCGAAGCCGACCGGCGTTCCTACACCGTGCGGTTGACCTTGGCGGGACGTCAAGCCTTTACCCGCATGGCCCAAGCCCATGAGCAATGGGTGGTTCAATTGTTTGGCGATTTATCGGAACGTCAGCAAAGCCAGTTGCACAGCCTGCTGGGGCATTTGAAAACCAGCATCCATCAATCCCACGCCACCCCCTCGATTGCCAAGGAGCACCCATGAGTTCAAGCCGTTACCTGCCCGGTCAGCCGCACCAGTTGCCGCGCCATCGCCAAGCCTTGACGGGCTATCAGGCCACGCATTTTTTGTTTGATGTGCAAGCGGGGGTGGCCACCATCACCTTGAATCGACCAGAGCGTAAGAACCCCTTGTCCTTCGAGTCTTATGCCGAATTGCGTGATTTGTTTCGCGCCATGGTCGATGCGCACGATGTGCATGCGGTGGTGGTGACCGGTTCAGGGGGTAATTTTTGCTCTGGCGGCGATGTGCATGAAATCATTGGTCCTTTGACCCAACTGGACATGCCGGGCTTGCTCACGTTCACCCGCATGACGGGTGATCTGGTCAAGGCCATGCGCGCTTGCCCGCAGCCGATCGTGGCCGCCATCGATGGGATTTGCGCCGGTGCTGGGGCCTTGCTGGCGCTGGCCTCGGATCTGCGTTACGGCACAGCCCGAAGCAAAACTTTTTTCCTGTTCAACCGTGTCGGCTTGGCCGGTTGCGACATGGGCGCTTGCGCCCTGTTGCCCCGCGTGATTGGCCAAGGACGCGCCTCTGAGTTGCTGTATACCGGCCGTGGCTTGGGTGGTGAAGAGGCCGAACGCTGGGGGTTTTACAACCGTGTCTGCGAGGGCGAGGCCTTGCTGGGCGAGGCGCAGGCCATGGCCGCGCAACTGGCTGCAGGCCCGACCTTTGCAAACAGCATGACCAAAAAAATGCTGCAACAAGAATGGAATATGGGCGTGGACGAAGCCATCGAAGCCGAAGCCCAGGCACAAGCCATTTGCATGATGACCAACGATTTTCACCGCGCCTACCATGCGTTTGTTGCCAAGCAGTCGCCGGTGTTCGAAGGGGATTGACATGAGCCACCATGCCGCAGCGCCCACCCATTGGCCCGAATTGGATTGGCCGTTTTTTGACGAGACGCACCGCAGTTTGAAGCAGGGCTTGAATGCCTGGTCTCGCGCCCACCTGAAGCATGGGGGCGACGAATCGCGTCCCGCCATTGATGCCGAATGCAAGGCGCTGGTCAAGTCCCTGGGGGCTGGCGGTTGGTTGCGTCACGCCATCGGCGGTCAAGCGTGGGGCGGCGAGCGCGATGTGATCGATACGCGTTCGATTTGTGTGTTGCGCGAAGAGTTGGCCTATCACCACGGCCTGGCTGATTTTGCCTTCGCGATGCAAGGGCTTGGCACTGGCGCCATCAGTCTCAAGGGTACGCCGGAACAGCAGCAACGCTATTTGCCGCGTGTCGCGCGAGGCGACGCCATTGCAGCCTTTGCCTTGAGCGAACCGGATGCCGGCTCTGATGTGGCCGCCATGCAATGCCGTGCCACAGCAACGCCGGGTGGTTATGTTTTGAATGGCCAAAAAACCTGGATTTCTAACGGCGGTATTGCTGATTTTTATGTGGTGTTTGCACGCACCGGTGAAGCCCCTGGGGCTCGCGGCATCAGCGCCTTCATTGTGGACGCCGACAGCCCGGGACTGGTGATTGCCGAGCGAATTGACGTGGTTGCCCCCCACCCCTTGGCGACCTTGCAGTTCAACCAGGTGCAGGTCAGTCACACCCAACGTATTGGCGCTGCTGGCGAGGGTTTCAAAGTGGCCATGGCCACGCTGGATGTGTTTCGCACGTCGGTCGCAGCCGCTTCGCTGGGTTTTGCGCGGCGCGCACTGGACGAGTCTGTGGCCTGGGCGCGCAGTCGCCAGATGTTCGGACAAAGCCTGGCCGACTTTCAGATCACGCAAACCAAAATTGCGGACATGGCCACGATGCTGGATGCCGCCACTTTGCTGACCTACCGCGCTGCCTGGCTGCGCGATCAGGGCCAGCGCATAACCCGAGAGGCGGCGATGGCCAAGATGACCGCCACCGAGAATGCGCAAAAAATCATCGACATGGCCGTGCAATTGCATGGGGGCATGGGGGTGAGAAAAGGCTGCATCGTGGAGTCCCTGTACAGAGAGATTCGCGCTTTGCGCATTTATGAAGGGGCAACAGAGGTGCAGCAGCTCATCATTGGCCGCGACCTGTTGCGCCAGGATTGACGCGAGTTGACTCTGACCAGGAACGCCCCATGACGAAACCTATCGCCTTAGCCCGCAGCAGTCACGTCGACACCTTTGCGCGCGACCATTTACCGCCTGCAGATCAATGGCCGGTTTTTTTGTTCGACCGACCCGAACTGCAGTATCCGGTGCAGATCAACTGTGCGCAAGAACTGGTGGATCGGCATGTGACGCAAGGCCTGGGTGATCGTGTGGCTTTGCATGGCGTCCATGGCCAGGGTGCTTTTCACTGGACCTATGCCCAATTGCAAGCGCAAATTAACCGCATCGGCCATGTGTTGACGCAAGACATGGGCTTGGTGTCTGGCCAACGCTTGCTTTTGCGCGGCGGCAACAGCCCGATGATGGCCGCCTGTTTTCTGGCGGCCATCAAAGCCGGTCTGGTGGTGGTGCCCACCATGCCCCTGTTGCGTGCCGCCGAGCTCAAACAAATCTTGGACAAGGCACAGGTGCAGGCGGCCCTGTGCGATGCCGAGTTGGCCGCCGAGTTGACGCACTGCGTGACACAGGGCCATGCGCACCACGCGCCGACCTTGCGGCAGGTCATGCACTTTAAAACCCCATCGCCTGATGGCCTTGAAGCACACATGCACAGGCATGCGGCGACATTCAACGCGCACCCGACCTCCTGTGACGACGTGTGTCTGATCGCCTTTACCAGTGGCACGACGGGCCAGCCCAAAGGCACGATGCACTTTCATCGCGATGTGTTGGCCATGTGTGATTTATTCCCACGCCACGTCTTGCACATGGATGCGAGCGATGTGGTGTGCGGCTCGCCGCCGATCGCTTTCACCTTTGGACTGGGAGGCTTGTTGGCATTTCCCTTGCGGTACGGGGCGTCGGCGGTCTTGCTTGAAAAGTACACCCCTGAAACCTTGTTGCAAACGATCCAGACTTACGGCGTGACCCAGTGCTACACCGCGCCCACCATGTACCGCCAAATGACCCCCTTGGCGGCGAGTTTCGCATTACAGACCTTGAAACACGCTGTTTCGGCCGGCGAAGCTTTGCCGGATGCCACCCGCCAGTTGTGGAAGCAAGCCACCGGCATTGAGATGACCGATGGGATTGGCGGCACCGAGATGATCCACATCTACATCTCCAGTGCGGGCGTGGATGTGCGTGCCGGCTCGATTGGCAAAGTGGTGCCCGGTTATGTGGCTCAAATTGTGGATGAACAGATGCAACCCGTTCGCCCGGGTGTGGTGGGTCGACTGGCTGTGCGAGGTCCGACGGGCTGTCGTTACCTGGACGATGCGCGCCAGCAAGACTATGTGAAAGACGGATGGAACCTCCCAGGCGACTCCTTTGTGATGGATGCCGAGGGGTATTTCAGCTATCAAGCCCGCAACGATGACATGATCATTTCGGCCGGGTACAACATTGCCGGCCCCGAAGTCGAAGGCGCCTTGATGCTGCACCCCGCTGTGGCCGAGTGCGGTGTGGTGGGCGTGCCCGACGAGGAGCGCGGCCAGATTGTTCAAGCCTGTGTGGTGCTCAAGTCGGGCTACCTGCCCAGCCCGCAGTTGACAGCCGATTTGCAGTCCTTCGTCAAACAGGCGATTGCGCCTTTCAAATACCCGCGCAGTGTGGTGTATCTGGACACCTTGCCCCGCACCGAAACCGGCAAGCTGCAGCGCTTCAAGCTGCGGCAAATGGTCGGCTGAGTTGAACCCCTTACATCACGGAGAAATGAACCATGTGGAAAGTTTTACAACCTGAAGGCTGGGCCCCTGCCAAAGGCTACGCCAACGGCATTAGCGCACGCGGGCGGCAGGTGTTTGTGGCAGGTATGATTGGCTGGAACGGTCAGGCCCAGTTTGAAACCGATGACTTTGTGGCCCAGTGCAAACAGGCGCTGCAAAACATCGTAGACACCTTGGCCTGTGGTGATGCCGGCCCGCAGCACATGGTGCGCATGACGTGGTATGTGAAAGACAAGCGAGCCTACCTGGCCCATGGTCGTGAACTGGGCAAGGTCTACCAAGAGGTGATGGGACGGCACTACCCAGTGATGACCTTGGTGCAAGTGGCCGATCTGGTCGAAGATCGGGCGCAAGTGGAAATTGAAGTGACAGCCATCGTGCCGGATTGAGGAAGAACATTTGCCGCAATTGCTGAAATGGCCGATTCCTGCGCTGCTCATTTGGGGCGGTGCATGGGTGATCTACCTGAATGTCTCGGGCCTGTTACCCGAGTTGTGGGCCATGGCTTTGGCGTGTGCTGTGGCGGCGGCCTTCAGCGTCATGGGCCGAACTCCGGCGCGCCGATGGGCACTGGTGCTGGGGTTCCCGGTATCGCTTTGGCTCTCTGGTGCTGCCGTCTTCCCCGCCTGGGGCTGGCTGATCCCTTTGGGACTGGCCTTGCTGATTTACCCTGTGCATGCGTGGCACGATGCGCCCATTTTCCCCACCCCTTTGAATGCTTTACGCGATCTGTCGCAAGCCGCCCCTTTGCCTTCAGGGGCAATGCTGCTAGATGCGGGTTGTGGCCTGGGCGATGGCTTGCGCGCTTTACGCGTGGCCTATCCGCAAGCCCAATTTTGCGGCATTGAATTCAGCTGGCCTTTGCGCTTCATGGCCGCGCTGCGCTGTCCTTGGGCGCGTATCTGGCATGGCGACATTTGGCAAGAAGACTGGTCGGGCTACGACCTGGTGTATTTATTTCAGCGCCCCGAGACCATGCCGCACGCGGTGGACAAAGCGCGCGAGAACATGAAGCCGGGCGCTTGGTTGGTCAGCCTCGAGTTTGAGGCCACCGAGCTGGTGCCCACCGCGGTGGTGAAGGCCAGCGCCGACCGGCCGGTCTGGTTGTATCAGGCGCCTTTCAAGCTAGCACCTTTGAGTCCAGCCCCGTTCAAGTCGTCAACTCGTCATCCACAATCGGACCCGTCCCGCTGAAGCGTTCCAGCGCCAGGTAAATCACCGGGGTGATGTACAGCGTCACCGCTTGCGAAAACACCAAGCCACCGACGACTGCCAGACCCAAGGGCTGGCGCAGCTCAGCGCCGGCGCCCAATCCCAGCGCAATGGGCAAGGCACCCATCAAGGCGGCGATGGAGGTCATCATGATCGGGCGAAAGCGCAGTACACAGGCCTCGCGGATCGCTTGTGCCGGGGTCATGCCTTCGTGGCGTTGCGCCTCCAGCGCAAAGTCAATCATCATGATGGCGTTCTTCTTGACAATACCAATCAGCAGCAAGATACCGATGGTCGCAATCAGCGTCAGATCTTGACCAAAAATCATCAGCGTGCCCAAGGCGCCCACAGCGGCCGAGGGCAGGCCGGCAAAGATGGTGATCGGGTGGATATAGCTTTCGTACAGCACGCCCAGAAGCACATAAATCACCAGCAAGGCCGAGATGATCAAGATACTTTGACTGCTTTGCGAGTCCTTGAAAACCGCCGCATCGCCGCCATAGGTGCGGATGATGGAACTGGGCAATTGAATCGCATCGGCAGCCGCTTCTAGTTGTTTTGTGGCATCACCCAAGGCGGCACCGGGGGCCAAGTTGAAGGACACTGTCACCGCTTGCAACTGACCCGCATGGTTGATGGCTGTGGGGCCCACGGTGCGGGAGACAGTGGCAAAGCCGGACATGGGCACCAAACTGCCATTGCTGGAGCGAACAAAAATACTGTCCAATGCGGATTCGTCGGTTTTGGCTTCTGGATTCACTTCCATGATCACCTGGTAGCTGTCCGTGGCCAAATACATGGTGGACACTTGTCGCTCTCCGAAAGCACTGTACAGCGCGGTTCGAATGGCATCTACAGAAACGCCCAGTGTGTTGGCACGATCACGGTTGATTTGGATGTCCGCTTGCAGGCCGCGCAATTGCGCGTCACTGGTGATGTCGCGAAAGATCGGATCGGCGCGCAATTTTTCTTGTAATTTGGTGGCCCACAGATTGAGCTGATCGGCCTTCACACTTTGCAATATGTACTGGTAACGAGCCTTACTTTGGCGACCACCCAGTTGCAAGTTTTGCACGGGCCTCATGAACACGTTGATGCCCGGCACACCACGCAGTTTCTTGCGCAGGTCTTCCACCACCACTTTCATGGGCATGCGCTCGTTTTGAGGTTTCAAGGTGATGAACATGCGCCCTGAGTTTTGCGGGCCGACCCCGCCGTTGAATGAGTTGACGGCCGCCACATTCGGGTCCTTGCGGAAGATGGCCGCAGCGCGCTCCTGTAAACCAATCATGGCCTCAAATGAAATATCTTCGGGCCCCTCGGTGGACACCTGGATTTGGCCAATGTCTTCTTCCGGAAAAAAGCCTTTGGGAATCACCATCAGCATCCATGCGGTGATGCCAAAGGTGGCCACCGCAATCACTAAAATAAACTTGCTGTGACGCAGTGCCGAGTCCAGCGAGCGTGAGTAGGCGCCCAAGAGCGCATCAAAGCCGCGTTCAAACTGGCGAACCAACCAGCCGGGCGGTTTTTTGTGTTCTTCGTCGGTCAGGTAGCGACTCGCCAACATGGGCACCAGCGTCAAGGACACAAAGGCCGAGACGGCGATCGACAAGCCCACAACCACGGCGAACTCGTGGAAGAGCAGACCGATCACGCCGGGCATGAAGAAGATGGGAATAAAAACCGCTACCAAAGACGTGGAAATGGAGATGATGGTGAAGCCCACTTCACGTGCACCACGTAGCGCGGCCTTAAATGGCGGTATGCCCGCTTCGACGTGGCGAATGATGTTTTCGAGCACCACAATGGCATCGTCCACCACCAGCCCCACGGCCAGTGTCAGACCCAAAAGAGAGATGTTGTCCAGGCTGTAATTCAGGCCCCACAAGAGGGCTACGGCGCCCACCAAGGAGACGGGCAGTGACAAGGCAGGAATCACGGTCGCTACAAAACGACGCAGGAATAAAAAGATGACAAGCACCACCAAAATAATGGTGCCGATCAGGGTCAGGCTCACATCTTCCAGCGCATGGCGAATCGAAACGGAGCGATCGTTCACCGGCGTCAGCGACACCGACTCGGGCATTTGCGCTTTCAGATCGGGCAGAGTTTGGTTCACCGCATCCACCACCTTGACGGTATTGGCGCCGGGCTGACGCTGAATCGCCAGGGTGATCGAGTTCTCGCCATTCAAAGTGGCCCAAGTCTTGACAACTTCAACGCTGTCTTGCACTTTGGCCACATCACGCAAACGCACGGGCACGCCGCCTTTGTTGCTGACAATCAGGTCGGCAAACTCACGCGCCGAACTCATTTGTTTGTTGGCTTGCAGCACCAAGGTTTGTTGCGGGCCGTCAAATGTCCCTGCCGGTGTGTTGACGTTGGCCGCCTTCAGGGCTGCGCTCAATTCGTCCAAGCCGATGTTGCGTGCGGCCAAGGCTGCGGGGTCGACCCGCACCCTAACCGCAAAGCGTTTGGCACCATAAATATTTACCTGCGCCACGCCGTCGATGGTCGACAAGGTAGGTGAAATCAGATGTTCAGCGTAGTCTTGCAGCTCGGCTTGGGGCAGCGAAGGCGAGCGCAGTGAAATCAACAACACTGGCGCATCTGCAGGATTCACCTTGCGGTAGGAAGGCGGGTAAACCATATCAATGGGCAAGGTGCGCTGCGCACGCAACAGAGCGGCTTGAACATCGATGGAGGCCGCGTCGATATTGCGGCTTTCAATGAACTCCAGGGTGATCGAGGTGCTGCCCAAGGTGCTGGTGGAGCTGATGACTTTCAGACCTGGGATGGTTTGGAACTGTTTTTCCAGCGGCAATGCCACCGAGCTGGCCATGGTCTCCGGGTTGGCGCCTGCCAAGACGGCGGACACGTTGATCACGGGCGTGTCGTAACTGGGCAGCGCCGCCACCGGAATGTTTTTGTAGCCAATCACACCGGCCAATACGATGGCTGTGTTCAGCAACACTGTCATGACCGGGCGGCGGATGAAGAGCTCAGAAAAGTTCATGCGATGAAGCCTGGCAATTTATTTGGAGGCGGCAGGGGCCACGGGGGCTGGCGCAGCGGCGGGGCTTGGCGCGGCTGGAAGGGCGTTGGCGGCTGGCGAGCCTGGCGTGGCCGAGGGTGCGCCTGCACCCTCTTTGCCGGGTTTAGGTCGCTCCACCACTTTCACGCCGGGGCGCAAATTTTGTTTGCCATCGACCACGATCACGTCGTTTTCTTGCACGCCCGTCACTGCCGCATCGGGACCGGCGGAGAAAACCAATTTAATCGGTTTGATCACGGCCTTGCCGTCTTCAACGGCATACACAATCATGCCGCGTACCGTTTGGATGATTGCCGCTTGCGGGAGCACCAGGGCATCTTCAATTTTCTTGGTGGTCAGGCCGACGTTGACAAACAAGCCGGGCCAGAGTTTGCTGTCTTTGTTGTCAAACACCGCTTTGAGTTTGACCGTGCCGGAGGCTGGGTCCACCGTGTTGTCAACGAATTGAAGTTTGCCGATCAAGGGCTTTTTATCTTCCGGCAGAGTGGCGGTCACCTTGACGCTGCTTTGACCGCTGACCGCGGCCAAGAAGTCTGCCAAGTCGCGTTGCGGCAAATTGAAAGACACCGCAATCGGGTTGACTTTGACGAGAGTCGCCAGCACAGTTACGTTGGCTTGAACCACACTACCGACGGGTGTGTTGATGACACCGGTCCGGCCGGCATAGGGCGAGATGATTCTGCCGTAGGACAGGGCGACTTGGGCGGCTTGTATGACCGCGAGATCCGAGGCGACCACAGCAGCGGAGGAGTCGACGAGGGTTTGGGCGGTGTCTACAGCGGCACCTGAAATGAAGTTTTTCGCGACCAATTCACGGCTGCGAGTGAGTTGGCGTTTGGCATCATCGAGGGTGGCTTGGTCTTTGGCCAACTGGGCTTGGGCTTTGGCCAAGTTGGTTTCATCGGTGCGGGTGTCCAGTGTGAACAAGACATCGCCTTTGTTCACAAACTGCCCTTCTTTGAAATGCACTTGCGTGATGGCACTGGTCACTTGGGGGCGAATGTCCACGCTGGCCAACGAGATGGCTGAACCCACCGCTTTGAGGACCACGGGCACATCGCGTTTTTCAACCTTGACGGTGACCACGCTCACCACCGGAGAGGGCGCTGCTGGGGCCGAGCCGGTAGCTGGTGCCGCCGCTGGGGTACCAGTGGTTCCGGTAGGGGCGCCTGGAGCGCCTGCCGCAGGTGCGGTGGCGGCAGGTGTGCTTTCAGGCGCGGCATTTTTGGAGCAGGCCACTAAACCAAGAGCGAGTGAGGCACCCCACAAGGTGATTCCAGTGACATGGGCTGGCAAACGAGAGACAAAATTCATGTGATACAAATCCCGAAAAAAAGCGGAACCAAAAAGGACCGCCAGCATAAAGTCTGTAAATTCAAAACAAGTTGCGGCACTTTAGACGATTTTTGTGTTTTTATGTAAATCCCAGCAGTCGCCGAACTTTACCTGTATTTCACCATTCCTGTGGTCGCGCTGGCGAGCGGGCAGTTAAAGTGAGAATAGAGCAGAAAAAGAAGTTTTCGGGATATCTTGAGGTATTGGCATCTATCTAAGTTATGGGGTGGATTACTTACAATTCATTTCTAGAAAAAATAATGAATATCAATAAACTCATTTCCGTTTCAGCCGTTTTTCTTTACGCTTCATTCTGCTGCATAGATGCTTCAGCGCAATATGGCGGCATGGGAGGCATGGGTGGGGGCAGGCGGGGTATGACGCAGGACCGAAGTCCACGCCCGGCCGTCGCGCAGACGGAGTCTGGCCACCCCCAGTTCACTTGGCTTGAGCAGGTCAGCACTCAGATAAATGAGTTACAGGTAGATTTGAAATTAAGTCGGGAGCAGGCCCCTGCCTGGCAATTGTTTGCGCAGTCTCTGAGTCTCTTTTTGGAAGAGGTTCATAGACCCCCTATGCCCGCTGAGGCGGGAAAGTCGCCTTCAGGCATGCAATTGATCCGGCAGGTGGTGGATGGTAGTCGCAACCGTTATGGGCTGGTAGAGGATTTTGAAGCCAGTGCCCGCTCGCTGTTTGTTCAATTGACTGCGACACAGCAAAGTGTGTTTGATGCGCGAATCAGTCAGTGGCGCTTTTTGCAAGTGCGCACAGAGTAAGTTGAAAAACCTTTGACCAGATGCAGATAAACTGATCGGTTACCCCAAAGCCGAGGAGACCGCATGTTGGTGGAGCGAATTGAACATAAATGGATCGCCGCATTTCAGCGCACCTTTGCCCTGTGCAAAGTGCAACCCGGCGAGGTGGTGGCCATTGTGGCTGAGAGCCAATCGCGCCGAGTGAATGTGGAGCTGGCGCGCCTGGCCTTGGAGGCCATGGGCGCCCGGCCATTTGAAATCTCCATTCCCTCACCCGCCTTGACCGGTCCGGCGCCGGTGCGCTCCACCGGCGCCACCGATGCTTTGCAGCAGCTCGGCCCGGTGATCGCGGCCATGGCACGGGCCTCGTTCATCGTTGATTGCACGGTGGAAGGCATGCTGCACGCCCCCGAGTTGCCACTCATCATGAAAGGCGCCGACGGCAATGTGCCGCGGCTGTTGATGATCTCCAATGAGCACCCTGAAATTTTGGAGCGCACCGTGCCCGATCCCGCGTTAGAAAGCGTGGTGCGGCAAGCCATGCGCGGATTGCGCGGCGCACAGGCCATGCAGGTCACGTCTGCTGCGGGCACGCAGTTGCAGATTCAACTCCAAGGCGCCGTGGTCGGTGGTGTGTGGGGCTTTTGCCCCAAGCCGGGCATGGTCTCGCACTGGCCCGGCGGCTTGGCCCTGGCGTTTCCGAAAGCCGGTGCGGTCAACGGCACCTTGGTCATGGCCCCTGGCGATGTGAACCTCACCTTCAAGCGCTACCTGCGTGACCGCATCACGCTCAACATTGAAAACGACAGCATCACCCAGATTGAAGGCACCGGCTTAGACGCCGACATGATGCGCGGTTACTACCAAGCCTGGGAAGACCAAGAGGGCCATCGCGCCGCCTATGCGGTCTCGCATGTGGGTTATGGCCTGAACCCGCAGGCACGCTGGGATGCCATGACGTTTTACGACAAGCGCGATTGCAACGGCACCGAGCTGCGCGCCTTTGCTGGCAACTTTTTGTATTCCACCGGGGCCAACGAGGTGGCCGGTCGGCATACCCTGGGGCACTTTGATTTGCCGATGCGCGCTTGCAGCATCACGCTGGACGGTCAGACCGTGGTCGATCAGGGCGTGGTGGTGCAGCCCGCTGCGCCCCAAGGTGCGCCCGCATGAGCGCCCCTGCGGTGCCGGTGTGGTTGGAGGCGGGCAGCGCCCGAGCGGGGCAACCGGTGCTGGTGTTTCTGCACGGTATTGGCGGTGGCAAACAAGGCTTTGCCGATCAACTGGATTTTTTTGCGGCGCAGGGCTTTCGCGCTCTGGCCTGGGACATGCCGGGTTATGGCGACAGCGCCCTGATCGCGCCCTATGACTTTGATGGCCTGGCCCAGGCCCTGTGGCGCCTGCTCGACCAAGCGCAGGTGGCGCGTGCCGTGTTGATCGGCCACAGCATGGGCGGTATGGTGGCGCAGCAAGCCTGGACTCTGTGTCCTGAGCGCATTGCGGGCCTGGTGATCGCCGCCAGCAGCCCGGCGTTTGGCCATGCCAGCGGTGATTTTCAAACGCAATTTGTCGCACAGCGTCTGGCCCCGCTGGATGCGGGCCAGACCATGGGCGATGTGGCCGATGCC
>CAIWWN010000171.1 GCA_903916355.1 uncultured Burkholderiales bacterium
AAGGTAAGCCTTGGCGGCAAATTCGCGTTTCAAATCGCCGGAATCGCAAATCGGCTTGCAGGGCTTATGTGGCCTACGTTTGCGGATATCAAGCATGAAATTTACCGGACACTAGTGATCGCACCTAAAGAAATAAAGCTGGCATAACGCAGAGAAGTTAAATTCATGATCATACAAAGTTCTAAATATTAAATATAAATAGAACTTTAAAAACCAAATATGACGAATCAATGGAACATGCAACATTTGCCCGCGCACGGGCACTTGTCACGGTCACCTTCTGCGACTCAGCCGCACATCAGCACATTGAATCGGTCATGCTGTTGCGCACTCCCCCCTCTTCAGGGTCCGCGCTTCAGTCCGCGTAACCGGGCAATTCGCGGTCTAACACACGCATCATGGCCTCAAAAAACAGCCGCTCGCGCTCGGCACGCGGATGCCGGTCATGAACCGAAGGGGTCTTGACCCGGGCCACCACCTCGGGGCTGAGCACTTCAATTGCTTGTCCGGTGGACAGCGCCATCACCTGCGCGCGGCAAACGCGTTCGAGTTTGTACAGGCGTCGGTAGGCTTGGGCGACGGTCTCGCCGGTCACCACCACGCCGTGGTTTTTCATGAACAAAATCGGCTTATCGCCCAGGCAGGCGGCCAGTCGCGCGCCTTCGTCCAAACTGCTGGCCAATCCTTGGTAATGGTCGTCATAGGCAATTTGCCCATCAAAAAAGGCCGCTGTTTGGCTGGCCGGCAGCAGCCGGTTGTCCTTCAGCATGTTCAAGGCCATGGCCCAATGCTGGTGGGTGTGCAACACCACATTGGCGCCGGTGATGCGGTGCAGCGGCGCATGAATGCATTGCGCCGACAACTCCACCACACCGCGCCCTTCCAGCGTTTGGCCCGCCTCGTCAAACACAATCATGTCACTGGCTCTTGCTTCAGACCAATGCAAGCCAAAAGGCAACACCAGATATTGGCCTTCAACGCCCGGCACTTTCATGGTGAAGTGGTTGTCAATCCCTTCTTCCAGATCATGCAATGCGGCCAAGCGCAAAGACGCCGCCAAATGCACTTTGGCTTGGTGAACGGGCTCAGGGGCAACGACACGGGGCAAGGAATGAACCGACATGATCACCTCATTTGATAAAAATGATCCATTGTGCACAATCGAGGGGTTTGCACCAGAGGCCATTTTGTGAAATGCCCCCTGGCTGCCCCAGATCAGTCACCTCAGGAACACCATGACCAAAGCCTATATCGTTGGAGAAGTCACCGTCCACAACCCTGAGGGTTATGGTCAATACGCCCAAAAGGTGCCTGGCACCATCGCACAATATCAAGGCAAGTATGTGGTGCGCGGTGGAACTTCCACCCAGCTGGAAGGCAAGGCCCAAGGCAGCCGCCGTGTCGTCATCGAGTTTCCCAGCCGCGCGGCCGCAGAAACTTGGTACCACAGCCCTGAATACCAAGCCATCTTGCCTTTGCGACTGGCCCATTCACAAGGCCATATCGCCTTGGTCGATGGATTTGACGGTTAAGCCCTGCGAACCTCACTGCCGATGCGTGTGCTCACCCTGTAAAATTGCCTGCACACTGTCGCCGTAGTTCAATGGATAGAACGAGTGCCTCCTAAGCGCTAAATACAGGTTCGATTCCTGTCGGCGGCACCATTGACGGATTCCACACAGCACCTATAGTCTGTCCATCACACTCTGATGGACTCACCATGATCTCCCAAGACATCGTTGAATGGGGCAAGCCCCTGCAGCAAGCTGTTCGTGAAACACCCACGCCGAAGGGCACTGAGGTGTTGGTCAAGGTCAAATTCTGCGGTGTCTGCCACTCGGATGTGCACATTCGCGATGGGTATTTTGATCTCGGGGGCGGACGCAAATTCCAGATGTCCGAAAGGGGCATGCGACTGCCGATCACCATGGGCCACGAGCCTTTTGGCACCGTGCTTTCTGGGGGCCCTGAGGCGGGTGAACTGCCCATCGGCGAAGATCGTTTGGTCTATCCATGGACGGGTTGCGGTCAATGTGATCGCTGTCTGGAAGGCATCGACAACTGGTGCCCCGCACCTCGATATATTGGCGTTCAAACTGCGGGAGGCTATGCGGACCATGTCGTGGTGCCGCATTCGCGTTACCTGATTGATGCCTCAGGCATTGATCCCCGCTTTGCCCCCATTTTGGCCTGCTCTGGCCTCACCACCTACAGCGCCGCCAGCAAACTCATGCCTTGCAAACCCACGGACTGGATTGTGATCATGGGGGCCGGCGGTCTGGGCTTGATGGCCGTGGCCATGCTCAAAGCCATGGGCCATGAACACATTGCCGTGTGCGAAATTGACGAATCCAAATGGTCAGCAGCGCGTGACATGGGCGCCTTGGAAACCTTCAATCCCCTGCATGACGATACCCAGCGCAAGTTGCAAGCACTGCCAGGCGGGGTGTGGGGCGTGATCGATCTGGTGGGCGCGCAAAGCACGGCGAATCTGGGCATCGCGGCCCTGCGCAAAGGCGGGCGTTATGTGGTGGTGGGTTTGTTCGGCGGCGAAATTCCCGTGTCCTTGGTCACCATGGCCCAAAGAGCCATCACGATCCAAGGCTCTTACGTGGGCTCTCTGCAAGAGCTGCGTGAAGTGGTGGTGCTGGCGCAATCAGGCAAACTCAAACACATTCCCACCTCCACCTGTTCGATGGATCAAATCTCGGACGTGTTGGACCGGCTCAAAGCGGGCACGGTCTTGGGTCGGGTGGTCGCTCAAGTCTGACCGCATTGGCGAGCGCCGACACCGAGCACAGAGCGCACTGAGGAGACAGCGACCTGCCCCTCGCCCCGCTAGGATGGCGCATGCAATCGAGCCATCCCCTACTGAACGCGCCCATCCTGCCCACCATTTGGCGCTTGAGCTTGCCCAATATGCTGGCCATGATGGCTTCGGCCTTGGTGACCATTGCCGAGACCGCTTATGTGGGCCAGTTGGGGATCGCACCTTTGGCCGGTATGGCGCTGGTGTTCCCCTTGGTCATGTTGCAACAAATGCTGTCGACAGGCTCCATGGGCGGCGGCATCTCATCGGCCGTAGCCCGGGCTCTGGGTGCTGGACATGATGACCGAGCGCAATCCTTGGCGCTGCATGCCAGTGTGATTGGTCTGGCCATGGGATTGTTATTCACCCTGTTTTTTAGCGTATTTCGCATGGAGTTGCTGCAGACCATTGGCGGTTCTGGAGAGGCCCTGAATCAAGCGGGGCTTTTTGCCGCCGTGGCGTTCGCCGGGTCCGTGAGCATTTGGCTGACCAACGCCTTTGCCTCGGTCATTCGCGGTTCGGGCAATATGAAAACGCCTTCGATGGCACTGCTCACGGTGTCTTTGTTTCAGGTGTTGCTGGGCGGCAGCTTGGGCCTGGGTTGGGGGCCTGTGCCTCGCTTGGGCATGGTCGGTGTAGCGCTGGGGCAGGTGATCGCCTTCACGGGCGGCGCTATTTTCCTGGGCTTTTATTTGCATTCCCCGGCCAGTCGGGTGCGTTTGGTTTTCCAGGGTCCTTTGCGCTGGGCCGACTTTCATGACATTTTGAAAGTGGGTGCGGTCTCTAGCATTTCGTCGATTCAAACTGTGCTCACCATTTTGATTTTGACCCGGCTGGTCTCGCAGTTTGGCACCGAGGCCTTGGCGGGTTATGGCATTGGCACTCGTCTGGAATTTTTGCTCATCCCCATCACATTTGCCATTGGCGTGGCCTGCGTGCCGATGGTCGGTGTGGCCGTGGGCGCTGGCCTGGTGCAACGCGCGCGCCAAGTGGCCTGGACCGGCGCCTCGCTGGCAGCCATCATGATTGGCGTGGTCGGCGCCGTGGTCGCGTCTTACCCCAACGCCTGGAGCCACATGTTCAGCGACTCGGTCACGGTGCAAACCTATGCCCGCAGCTACTTTGAATGGGTCGGCCCTTGGTACGGGTTGTTTGGTTTTGGCCTGTGCCTGTATTTCGCATCACAAGGTTCCGGCAAAGTGCTGGGTCCGGTGTTGGCGGGCACCATTCGATTGGTGATGGTCGCGGTGGGCGGTGTGTGGATGCTGCGCACCGGCGCCGGCGCGGTCGATCTGTTCGCTTTGGTCGGCGCGGCCATGGGCGTGTATGGTGTGGCCACGGGTCTGGCGATGTACTGGACTTCTTGGGGTTCAGAAAAAAGCAAGGCTTAACCGCACGGGTCTGAGCCTGTTTGACCCTGCAGTGGCCAGCAGCCTGTTTAAAAGGCTTCTTTTTCGGCCTCGAGGTAGGCCAGGCTGATGTATTTGCCCATGTTGCTGTCAAAGCCCTGCATGGATGCGGAACGCGCCATGACACGCGGGTCTTTCAGCACCAGGGCTTTGGCCTCGGCCTCGCTGCGCCCGTCTTTCACGGTTTGCAGGCAAGGCTCCCAAATACCTTTTAAAAATTGAGCATAAGTCTGCAAAATATCACGCCCTGGCTGGCCATGGCCGGGGGCCCATAACTGCGCACCGGTCGCGGCTCTGAGCGCATCGTAGTATTTAAAGGTCCCGGGGTAGGAGCCGTCATCGATATTGGCAATCCGATTGGCCATGGCAATGTCGCCCACAGCGGTCACTTGGTCTTCGACCACCTGCACGCACAAATCGGATTCCGTATGAGCGCGACCGTGAAAATGCATCTTCAAAGTCACGTCGCCAAAGGTGAACACCTGTCCCGGTGAGACGGTTCGGTTGGGCGGCACGATCTGCGTGCCCGCCGTGGACTGGTTAGTCCACTTTTGCATCAACGCGGCCCAGGTCTGGCCTTGAAAACCCTCAATCAAAGCCTTGGTCGGCGGTAAAGCATAGATGGGCAAACTGGAGCCAAACGCCTGGGCGAACGCATGGTTGCCCAACCAATGGTCGCCATGGAAATGCGAGTTGAACACCGCAATCACCGGCTTGGGCGTGATGCGGCGAATCATGCGAATGGCCATTTGGCCGATCTGCAAGGAACTGCCCGAATCCAAAATCACCACCCCGGCCGAGGTGACGACGAAGGTGACGTTGGACATCATGCCGCGGTTCTCGGGCGTCGGAAAGCCATCGGCGGCAAAAATGATCCACACATGCGGCGAGATTTGTTGCGGCGTCAAGTCGGGCATGGACGGACCCAGCACAAAGTCTTGGGCCTGTTGCGCCAGCAACTGGGCCTCTGGCCACAAAGCCGTCGCCATGGCCCCAGCGCCTACGGTGCCCAAGAAATACCGCCGCGCCCAGCGAGGCTTTACAGCAGTCATACGACCTCCACTCAAACGATGGCGTAACCGGGATTGGGCAAAGCGCCGGTGATCTTGGGTGTGTTGAGTTGGCGCGGTTTGACGCGGCCACTGGGCTGGGTCTTGAGCCACTGCTCGACCACCTCCCAGATTTGCTTGTGCCCTTGGCTGCGCGCCTCTTCGGCCACCGGTGCCCAACCCGCCACTTTGTATTTTTTCTCAGACTCGATCAGCTGGCCTTTGAGGCGCATATCGCCAATGCGCGAGCCCATGCGGCCCAAAGGGTTGCAGCTGTAAGACAAGCCGCCCACGCGCACCATGTCGCCGCCTTGTTGGTAATAGGGGTCGGGATTGAACAGATTGTCAGCCACGTCTTCGAGCACGGTTTTGAGGGTCTCGCCGGTCATCTCGGTCACGGTGGCGTAAGAGTAGGTTGTGGCGGTCATATCGAGCAGCCACTCGCGTGTGATTGCCTGGCCTGGCAGGAGCGTGGTGCCCCAGCGGAAACCAGGCGAGAAAGCGATCTCGGCGTTTTGCACTTCCAGCATCGCATCGATCAACAGCTGATCGCCCGTGCCATTGAAGTTGCCACGACGGTACAGCAGCCCTTCTGACACGCCCAACTGCTCTGACAATTTGGCTTCGTAGGGCGCGCGGATCTGGGTGATCAATGCGTCCATGGCTTTGTCGGCGGGCAGCATGTTAGAAAACACGGGCAACAGCTTGTAGCGAAAATCCGTGACCTTCTTGCCTTTGACTTCCAGGTCCAGCACGCCCAAAAATTTGCCGTTGGAGCCTGCGTTGGTGACGATGGTTTTGCCACCCGGGTTACTGATCAATGTGGCCACCGGCATGCCGTCGTGCGTGTGCCCGCCCAAGATAGCGTCAATACCGCGCACGCGGCTGGCCATTTTCAAATCCACATCCATGCCGTTGTGGCTGAGCACCACCACCACCTGCGCGCCTTGGCCACGCGCTTCGTCGACCATGGTTTGCATGTGCTGGTCTTGGATGCCGAACTCCCAATCGGCCACCATGTAGCGCGGGTTGGCGATGGGCGTGTAGGGAAAAGCTTGGCCAATGATGGCGCAAGGTACGCCGTTGATTTCGCGCATCACATAGGGCTTGAACACCGGGTCGCCAAAGTCTTGGGTCTTGATGTTTTGCGCGACAAAATCAATCTTGCCGGCAAAGTCTTTGTCCACAATTTCTTTCACCCGTGCCATGCCCAGGGTGAATTCCCAATGCCCGGTCATGATGTCAACGCCCAGCAACTTGCAGGCATCCACCATGTCTTGGCCATTCGTCCATAAGCTCGTGCCCGAGCCCTGCCAAGTGTCGCCGCCGTCCAGCAACAACGCACCGGGGCGGCTGGCTTTCATGCGTTTGACCAAGGTGGCCAAGTGCGCAAAACCGCCCACCTTGCCGTAGCGCTTGGCGGCGGTCTCAAAGTCGAGGTAGGTCAATGCATGGGCCTGGGCCGTGCCAGGGCGCACCTTGGCCACCTGCAGCAAATGCTCACCCACCAAATGCGGCAACTGGCCTTGCATGCCCCCCACGCCCAAGTTGATACTGGGTTCGCGAAAATGAATCGGCTTGAGCTGCGCATGGCAGTCGGTCATGTGCAACAAGGACACGTTGCCAAAAGGCGCAATGTCGTACAAGCCATGGGCTGCGGTGGAGGCGCTGGATTGCGCATAGGCCCCCATGCCCAAGCCGGCCATGGTCCCCGCGCCCATGACCTGAATGAATTCGCGTTTGGTGAGGTTCATATTAACGATCGCTGATATATATCGACTCACTAGTGTCCGGTAAATTTTGATGCTGATTTCAGAACAATTCGTCTTGCAACTGAAGCACCTCGACCTCTTCGTTGTGGATGGCGTTGGTGACCATCTGCTTTAGCGTGATTTTCTCAAACATATTGACCTCCACGA
>CAIWWN010000172.1 GCA_903916355.1 uncultured Burkholderiales bacterium
CCAACAAGGTTGCCAAAGCGGCGCCCGATGGTTACACCTTGCTGCTGCACCACATTGCCATGGCCACCATGCCCACGCTGGTACGCAACATCCCTTTCAAAGTGGACAGCGATTTCGAATACCTGGGCATGATCAACGATGTGCCCATGACCTTGATTGGCAAGCCTGCATTGCCTGCCGCCAACTACAAAGAGCTGTCGAGCTGGATCAGCGCCAACAAAGACCGCATCAACTTGGGCAATGCCGGTGTGGGCTCGGCCTCGCACCTGTGCGGTTTGTTGTTCCAAAACGCCATCCAAGTGGACATGACCACCGTGCCCTACAAAGGCACGGCACCGGCCATGACCGATTTGATCGGCGGCCAGATCGATTTGATGTGCGATCAAACCACCAACACCACCAGCCAGATTGAAGGCAAAAAGGTCAAAGCCTTTGCGGTGACGACCACCAAACGCTTGACCACACCGGTCTTGAAAGACTTGCCGACGATGCAAGAGTCGGGCTTGAAGGGTTTTGAAGTCACCATCTGGCACGGTCTGTACGCCCCCAAAGGCACACCGCCCGACATTTTGGCCAAGCTCAATGGTGCTTTGAAAGCCGCTTTGAAAGACCCTGAGTTCATCAAAAAGCAAGAAGGCCTGGGCGCCGTGGTGGTGACCGACAAGCGCGTCGAACCGGCTGAGCACAAGAAATTTGTGGCCGCAGAAATCGCCAAGTGGAGCCCTGTGATCAAGGCGGCCGGCGTTTACGCGGACTGATTCGTCACAGCGCCAAGGCGCGCGCTGCGCCCCACAGCGCCGGCGAGTCCGGCGCGTTGATGACCCAGACCGGTACGTCATGCAGGTAAGCGGCAAAGCGGCCCTTGGCGGTGAAGCGCGCCTTGAACGCCGAATGCTCAAACCAGCCCAACCAGCGCGGCACAATGCCGCCGCCCAAGTACAAGCCACCGCGCGCGCCCAGCGTCAGCACCAAATCCCCGGCGACCGAGCCCAGCCATCCGGCAAACAGATTCAGCGCCTCCCGTGCCACGGGGTCTTGGTCTTTTAAAGCCCAGTTGGAAATTTCAGCCGCGCCCGTCACCTCTTGCGCTGGCAATCCGTGCAGTTGGCGCAGCGCCAAATACAAATCGACCAAGCCCTGGCCCGACAGCACACGCTCGGCCGACACATGGCCGTAGCGTTGGCGAATCAACTCGATGAGTTGGTATTCCTGCAAGGTCTGCGCGGCCAGGGTGATGTGCCCGCCTTCACCGGCCAGTGGCAGCCATTGGCCGGGCGAGCCCGCGGGCACCAGACCCGACACGCCCAGGCCGGTGCCTGCGCCGAGCAAGGCCATGGGGGCGTTCGCTTGGGCCTGCCCGCCGCTGATTTGCACAAGGTGCGCTTGGGGAATGTCGGGCAGCGACAAAGCCAAGGCGGTGAAGTCGTTGATCACTTTGAGCTGGCCCAAGCCCAGATCGCGCTGCAGTTGCTGGATGGAAAACGCCCAATGGTGGTTTGTCATGCGCACCTGATCGCCCGTCACCGGATTGGCAATGCCAAAAGCGCAGGCCGCAGGCACGGGTTTGCCTGCCAGTTGCAAATAGGCGCGAATGGCCACCTCGATCGTGGCGTGGTCCGCGCAAGGCAAGATGTGGATGTCCGTGATCGGGCCATCAGGCTGGCTTTGCCAACCAAAGCGGGCATTGGTGCCGCCGACGTCACCGACCAGGCGAGGAAAAGAAGATGTCATGGTGAACGCCTGGCGCAATGGTTGAAGCTTGAATTCTAATGACGAGCCATTGGCGCAACCGTGAAGGCTCACGGTTGGGTTACAAAAATGAGACCATTGGCCGTGCGCTACACTTTAAGACAATTTAAAAATTTTAAAATCCCCGAATGTAGCCGCTATGCAACGCACACAATTTGGTTTTGAATTTCGAATGAAGTACCTCACCTTTGATGACCAAGTGCTTGGCTTTCATGGATGGGAATCGATGGACATCATTCCCAAAGAGGCCATTGAACAATGAAAGACTACGCGAGTAGACAACGGTCGCCCAGAAAGCACTTCGTGGGACTGGGCGCAGTGGTGGTGTTACATGCCCTGCTGTTTTGGGCCATTAACTCCGGCTTAGCGCACAAGTTTGTCAAGATCGTCAAAGCCCCGGTGGAGGCGGTGTTGCTTGAAGAGACCAAGCCCGACATACCCCCGCCGCCACCGCCGCCTCCGCCTAAAAACCAGCCACCCCCGCCACCCGATTATGTGCCACCGGTAGAGGTGCAAGTGAATACGCCGCCGCCGGTCAACGCGATAGCGGCGGTCTCTAACAAGCCCCAGCCTGAGGCCCCGCCGTCCCCCTTGCCTGTCGCGAGCAACCCAGCCCCGGCACCAGCTGCGCCCGCCCGCACAGCCGCCGTGATTTCGGCCGCATCTTGCGCAAAGCCAGATTACCCCAGCGCATCGCTTCGATTGGAAGAAGAGGGCACGGTGACCTTGAAATTCTTGGTTGGCGTGGATGGCAAAGTCAAAGAGTCCGCAGTAGAAAAGACCTCAGGCTTCAGACGTTTGGACGAGGCGGCACGCCAAGGCCTGTCCAAGTGCCAGTTCAAACCCGGGACGGAAAACGGCCACCCTGTAGAGGGATGGGCGAACCTTAAATACGCATGGAAGCTGGAGTAAAGCGGTGGCGCATCCGCTGATTGCTCAGACCCCAATTCATTTCCAACAGATTCAAAACAGACAAGCAGGAGTAAATCCATCATGAACAAGCAGATCAAAACATGGTTATTGAGTATCGGCCTGGCGGCAGGCCTGGCACTGGCCAGCAACAGCTTTGCGGCTAAGCCCAAAGAGGCCGCGCCAGCACCCGCTGCAGCTGCGCCCGCAGCTGCAGCTGAGACAACGCCTGCGCCAGTGGCCGCGCCTGCAGCTGCCGTGGCTGCAAACGCAGCCGAGGCGCAAGCTGGCGAGGACAATCCCTATGGCCTGAGCGCCCTGTGGGCCCAGGGCGACATCGTGGCCAAGGCCACCTTGCTGATTCTGGTGCTGATGTCCATGGGCAGTTGGTACGTGATCGTCACCAAACTGGTCGAGCAGTCCAAGAACATGCGCTTCGCCAAGGCCGTGCAAGACGGCTTCTGGACGGCTGGCACCTTACGCCAAGGCGCAGACACACTGCATGAAGACAGCCCGTTCCGCTTCATCGCCGAAAAAGGCTTGGAAAGCGCCACCAAACACACGGGTTTACTGGGCGCTGTGGATTTCAATACCTGGGTGACCATGAGCATTCAGCGCGCCATCAACAACGTGCAAAGCCGCATGCAAGACGGCCTGGCTGTATTGGCCACGGTCGGCTCCACCGGCCCCTTCGTCGGCTTGTTCGGTACGGTTTGGGGCATCTACAACGCGCTGGTCAAAATCGGCATGTCCGGTCAGGCGTCGATCGACAAGGTGGCCGGCCCCGTGGGCGAGTCCTTGATCATGACGGCCATTGGTTTGGCGGTGGCCGTGCCTGCGGTGTTGGGTTACAACTGGCTGGTGCGCCGCAACAAGGCGGTGATGGAAGACGTCAACGCCTTTGGTTCTGACCTGCACGCGGTGTTGTTGGCCACACCCAAGAAGTAATTTGAGCGCAAACCCAGGTGTTGCGCAGGGCGCCGCACCGCAACAGGAGGATTCATCATGGCGATGAATGTAGGCGCAGATGCAGAAGATGAGATCATGAGCGAGATCAACACCACGCCCTTGGTGGACGTGATGTTGGTGCTCTTGATCATCTTCTTGATCACCATTCCGGTGGTGACCACCTCCATCAAGGTGGACTTGCCCAAAGAGAAGAACGTGGTGCGCGAAACCAAGCCGGAAAACGTGATCATCTCGGTGAATGCTGCAGGCAAGATTTTTTTGTACGACACGCCGATCAAGAACTCGGACGACTTGTTCAATCGGATGAAGACTTTTGCCGTGAAAAAACCACAACCTGAGGTGCAGATCCGGGGGGACGGAAAGAGTGACTTTGAGTCAGTGGGCAGGGTGATGTATGCGGTGCAACGCGCCGGCATCACCAAGGTCGGCTTCATTACCGAGCCGCAATAAACCTTAACGGCAAGAGAACC
>CAIWWN010000173.1 GCA_903916355.1 uncultured Burkholderiales bacterium
GGCTCTGTGGTGGCCCACGCCCATGCGGACAGCCTGGACTTTGCCGAGGCCCTGCACTTTGCCCGCGCCACCGGCTTGACCGGCATGCTGTCCCTGGATTTTCAACAACGCGCCAATGCCCTGAAGACCTTGGCCAAATACCTGTGTGAGAGCAAAGAAGAGCTGTACGCCATCTCGGCCCATACCGGCGCGACCCGCGTGGACAGTTGGGTCGACATCGAAGGCGGCACCGGCACCTTGTTTGCTTACGCCGGCATGGCGACCAGCGAGCTGCCCAGTGGCAACCTGATTCACGAAGGCCCGGTGACGTCACTGGGCAAGAAAAACACCTTTGCCGGCACGCACATTTTGGTGCCGCGCCGCGGTGTGGCGGTGCACATCAACGCTTTCAACTTCCCGGTTTGGGGTCTGCTTGAAAAATTCGCGCCGACCTTCTTAGCCGGTATGCCTTGCATCGGCAAGCCCGCCACGTCCACCAGCTACCTGACCGAGGCGCTGGTGCGCATGATCGACGAGTCGGGCATCTTGCCCAAGGGCGCGTTGCAACTGATCGTGGGCGGCACGGGGGACTTGCTGGACCGTTTGCAAGTGACCGATGTGGTGACCTTCACCGGCTCGGCCGACACCGCCGCCAAGCTGCGGGTCAACGCCAATTTGGTGAAAAACAGCATTCCGTTCAACGCCGAAGCCGATTCGCTCAACTGCGCGATTTTGGCACCCGATGTGACACCGGATGACGAAGAGTTTGATCTGTTCGTCAAAGAGGTGGTGCGCGAGATGACGGCGAAAGCCGGACAAAAATGCACCGCGATTCGCCGAGCCATTGTGCCGCGCCAGCACCTGGATGCGGTGGCCGAAAAAATCAAAGCCCGCCTGGCCAAAGTGGTGGTGGGTGATCCATCGGTGGAGGGCGTGAAGATGGGCGCTTTGGCGTCCAAGTCACAGCAAGCCGATGTGGCCGAGCGCGTGGCCCTGCTGCGCCAAAGCGCCGAGCTGGTGTTTGGCGGCAGCCCAGACTTTGCGCCGGTGGGCGAGGGTACGGCGCAAGGCGCTTTCTTCCAGCCCACCTTGCTGCTGTGCCAGAACCCCTTGACCACCGACAGCGTGCATGACGTCGAAGCCTTTGGCCCCGTCAGCACCTTGATGCCTTACGACAGCCTGGACGAAGCCCTGGCGCTGGCCCAGCGCGGCAAAGGCAGTCTGGTCGGCTCCCTGATCACCAAAACACCGGCCGTGGCCGCGCAGGTGGTACCCGTGGTTGCGGCTTACCATGGTCGCTTGCATGTACTCGACCGCGAATCGGCCGGTGAATCCACCGGCCACGGCTCGCCCCTGCCCATGCTCAAGCACGGCGGCCCGGGCCGCGCCGGTGGCGGCGAAGAGCTGGGCGGCTTGCGCGCCGTCAAGCACCTGTTGCAACGCGCGGCGGTGCAGGGTTCGCCCACCATGCTGGCGGCCATCACGCGTGAGCATGTGCGCGGTGCCAAGGTGATCGAGACCGGCACCCACCCCTTCCGCCATTACTTTGAAGAGCTGCAAATTGGCGAGTCGCTGCTCACGCCCTCACGCCAAATCACCGACGCCGATGTGCACGCCTTTGGCAATCTGACGGGTGACATGTTCTACATGCACTTTGACGACGTCGCCGCCAAGGCCTCGCCGTTTGGCAAGCGCATTGCGCACGGTTATCTGGTGCTCTCAGACGCTGCTGGTTTGTTTGTCGTGGCCGAGCCCGGCCCGGTGTTGGCCAACTACGGCCTGGACACGCTGCGCTTTGTCAAACCCGTGGGCATTGGCGACAGCATCCAGGTGCGCCTGACTTGCAAGCGCAAAATCGACCGCAACAAGAAAGACGCCAACGGCCAAGGCCAGGGTGTGGTGGCCTGGGACGTGGAAGTCACCAACCAAGACGGCGAGGTGGTGGCCAGCTACGACATCTTGACCTTGGTGTCGAAGAAGCCTTGATCCCGGCTTCTGTCGCTGAACGACTCCACTGAAGGGCACGCCATGGGACTGTATGACCGCTACGTCTTGCCTTATCTGATCGACATCGCCTGTGGCCTGCCGATGGTGCAGGCGCAGCGTCGCCAGGTGGTGCCCAAGGCCCATGGCCGGGTCCTGGAGATTGGCATGGGGACCGGCCGCAATCTGCCTTTTTATGACCGCAGCCGCATCAGTCGCCTGGTGGGCGTGGACCCTGCGCTGCAGATGCACCGCCTGGCACGCCAACGCAGCCGTGCGGCGGGCATTGAGGTGGAATTGATGGGTTTGTCAGCCGAGCAGTTGCCCACCCCTGATGCCAGTTTTGACACTGTGGTCTGCACCTACACCCTGTGCAGCATCCCCGATGCGGCGCAGGCCCTGCGCGAAATGCGCCGAGTGCTGGTGCCGGGTGGCAAGTTGCTTTTTTGCGAACATGGCCGAGCCCCCGACGAGAACGTCCGCCGCTGGCAAGAGCGCTTGCAGCCGCTGTGGGGACCGCTGGCAGGTGGTTGCCATCTGGGGCGCGACATTCCCAGCTTGCTGGACGCTGCAGGCTTCACGGCCACCACGCAAGCGGCTTACCTCGCTGGTCCGCGCCCCATGACTTTCCATTACTGGGGTGAGGCCCAAGCGGCTTGAGTCCGTCCATGCAGGGATAATCCCCCCATGAGATCCCCCATTGCCGTTGTTGACGTTGACCGCTCAGAGACCTGGACCCGTTACAAAAACGGTTTGTGCGACACCTGCGCGGCCAATTGCTGCACCATGCCGGTGGAGGTCAAGATGGCCGATTTGGTACGACTGGGCTTGGTCGACCCTTTTGAGGCCGAGCACGACGACCCCAAGCACATCGCCAAGCGTTTGTATAAGGCCGGGCAGATCGAGCACTTCAACTTCAAGAACAGCATCTTCAGTCTGGCCCGTCGGACCAACGGTGATTGTCAGTTGCTGGATGCCAAGACCCGCCGTTGCACCGTGTACGACAAGCGGCCCAACACCTGCCGCTTGCATCCGCAGGTGGGGCCACGACCCAACTTCTGCCCGTACGGCAACAAAGCCCAGTCGTCCTGAATGAATGAAAAAAGCCGCCCCGTTTGGCAACGAGGCGGCTTTTTGTACGAGGTGCGCTGTGATTACATCGTGTCGATGAAGCTGCGCAGTTTGTCGCTGCGGCTGGGGTGCTTCAACTTGCGCAGTGCCTTGGCTTCAATTTGACGGATGCGTTCCCGCGTCACGTCAAACTGCTTGCCCACTTCTTCCAGCGTGTGGTCGGTGGACATTTCAATACCAAAACGCATGCGCAGCACTTTGGCTTCGCGCGGTGTCAGGCTGTCCAAAATGTCTTTCACCACATCGCGCAGACCGGCTTGCATGGCCGCTTCGATCGGCGCGGTGTTGGCACCGTCTTCGATGAAGTCGCCCAGGTGGCTGTCGTCATCGTCACCGATCGGCGTTTCCATGGAGATCGGCTCTTTGGCGATCTTCATGATCTTGCGGATCTTGTCTTCCGGAATCTCCATCTTCTCGGCCAACACAGACGCATCGGGCTCGAAGCCAAACTCTTGCAAGTGTTGGCGCGAAATGCGGTTCATCTTGTTGATGGTCTCGATCATGTGCACCGGAATACGGATGGTGCGGGCTTGGTCGGCGATCGAGCGGGTGATGGCCTGGCGAATCCACCAGGTGGCGTAGGTCGAGAACTTGTAGCCGCGGCGGTATTCGAACTTGTCCACCGCTTTCATCAAGCCGATGTTGCCTTCTTGGATCAAGTCCAGGAACTGCAGACCGCGGTTGGTGTACTTTTTGGCGATCGAGATCACCAGACGCAAGTTGGCCTCGATCATTTCACGCTTGGCGCTGCGCGAGTTGCGCTCGCCTTCGTTCATGCGCTTGTTGATGTCTTTGAGCTCATCCAAAGGCACGACCACTTTGGCTTGCAGGTCAATCAGCTTTTGCTGCAAGTCCTGCACCGGTGGAATATTGCGGCCCATCACGGCGGCCCATTTTTTGTCAGAAGCGGCTTGTTTTTCGATCCACTTCAAATTGAGCAGTTGTGAGGCCACACGTTGATTTTTTTTGTCGCGACCACTGAAGTCGGCGATGAACTGCTCTTGCGGGTAACCGCATTTGTCCACAATGATGCGGCGCAGTTCGCGCTCTTTCATGCGCACATCGTTCACCTGGCCGCGCACCATGTCGCACAGCTTTTCGATCGTCTTGGCGGTGAAGCGGATGGTCATCAGCTCTTCTGACAGCGCGGCTTGATTCTTCACATAGGCCGGGGTTCCCCAGCCTTCTTTGTTGTAAATTTTGTGCACCTTCTCAAACATCTCGGTGATGCGTTCAAAGCGTTCCAGTGCTTGGTTCTTGAGCTCTTCGAGTTTTTTGGTCAGTGCTTTGGAGCCGCCCTTGCCATCGTCATCGTCGGCTTCATCGAATTCATCAAAGTCTTCTTCGGCCACATAGTCATCGGCCTCGTTCAGATTCGAGAAACCATCCACCACCGTGGAGATGACGACTTTGCCTTCGCGGATTTCATTGGCCAAGCGCAAGATTTCGGCAATCGTGGCCGGTGAGGCGCTGATGGCCAGCATCATGGCCATCAAGCCGCCTTCGATGCGTTTGGCGATTTCGATTTCGCCTTCTCGCGTCAGCAACTCCACGGTGCCCATCTCGCGCATGTACATGCGCACAGGGTCGGTGGTGCGGCCAAATTCACTGTCCACGGTGGACAGCGCGGCTTCAGCGGCTTCTTCGGCCTCCTCTTCGGTCGATCCTGTGGGCGCGTTGTCGGTGATGATCAGGCTCTCGGCGTCGGGCGTTTGCTCATACACCGCCACACCCAAGTCGTTCAACGTGGCGATCACCACTTCGAGCGTTTCCGCGTCAATCAGTTTGTCGGGCAAGTGGTCGGAGATTTCGCCGTGCGTCAGGTAGCCGCGTGTCTTGCCGAGTTTGATCAGGGTTTTCAGGCGCTGGCGGCGTTTGGCCATGTCTTCTTCGGAAAGGACGGTTTCATCCAGACCAAATTCTTTCATCAAGGCGCGCTCTTTGGCCTTGCTGATTTTCATGCGCAGCGGTTTGACTTTTTCAACCGGCTCGGTGCTGGCGACCGGATCCTCACCGACCAACTCTTCTTCCACGTCGCTCAGATCGGCATCATCCATGTCGGATGGACCGGCACCTTTTTTAGGCTTGGGGCCGCGCTTGGCGTCCGCAGGTTTGGCTGGTGCTTTAGCTGGTGTTTTTGCGGCGGCTTTGGCCGGTGCTGCTGTCACTGCCTTGGCAGTGACTTTGCTTGTTTTTTTGACGGCCACTTCCGCAATGACGGGCGCGGGTTTCTTGGCCGTCGGCGCGGCGACTTTGGTCACGGTCTTGGCAACTGTTTTCGATGCGGGCACTGATGAGGCTTTCTTAGCGGGAGAGGCTGTTTTTTTGACAGCAGGTGCAACTTTTTTCGCGACAGCAGCAGGTGCTTTCACCTTGGCTTTGGCCTTCACTGGGGTTTTCACCACAGGTACGGGTTTGGCTTTCACCTTGGCTTTGGCCTTCACTGGGGTTTTCACCACAGCTGCGGGTTTGGCTTTGGCTTTCGCTACGGGCTTGACCGGGGCTTTGCTGGCCTTGGCGATCACCTTTTTAGCGGGTGGCGCTTTGGCAGCGAGCTTGGGCTTAGCGGCCGCAGACTTGGCTTTGGTGGGGGCTGGAACGGGCTTCTTCGACTTTTGAGCAGGCATGGGGACAACCTCAGGACATCAAAACGGACAAGGAAAAACACGGACTGCGCCACACAACAACTGGCGCGGGTAACGGTTACAAAGGGTATGGGGTGGCTCAGGGCGACCCGATTAATTTTGCAAAGGGCAAGATGGATGGGCGAACATTTGGAATGCAGTCCTTGCGGTGAGGTGACCGTCCCGTAAAGGGTGCGCTGAAGGCTGGGGTCGAACCGGAGGTGCTGCTGTCGCTCTTGCCGAAAAATTGGATTATACCCGAAGGCTCAAATCCCCACACTCAAAAGCCCTGCCGCCAGCAGCTCTTTTCGGCGTTTGTCCAGGCTGCGCCAACGCGCCAGCGCTTGCGGATCTTGCTGCGATTCGGCCTCGGCCAAGGCCTGGGTTTGCAACTGGTTGAGCCGATCGATCAGCATCAGGTTCAGCAGTTGTCGCAGCTCTTGCTGGGCTTCTTCGGGGGAGCTGGTGTTGTCTGTGTTCGGGTCTACAGGCTGGTGCGTGGCCATCAGTTTGCGCGCCAGAGCGGCAAAGGTTTGTTTTTTCAATTCCGCATCCAGCGCACTCCAGGCCAGTGGTCCGTGGTCGTGAAACTGGCTCTCCAGCCAGGCAAACAGCGCGCCGTGGGGGGCGGGCAGGGCACACAGCATGGCGTGGTCTTCGCCCGTCAAACTGTCCCACAGCGCCATATTGCCCAGCACCAAGCGGCTGGCATGATCGGCGCGGCTGGCGGGCGGGCTGCGCGGGCCCATGGAGGGCGAGGGGACGTCTTCTTTGCGCCATTTGCCGTTGGCGTCTTTTTTCCAAGGAGAGGGGCTGCGTTTAGCCGGCTGAAAGCGGCCGAGTTCGGCGCTGCTGGCATACAAGTCCAGCGGCTCGGCAGACAGGTCGGCATCGGTCAGTTCATGTTCGGCGACGCGGCTCGGGGACGCACCGGCAGTCCGGGGCGCGCTGCGGGCCAGTGATTTTTCTGCCTGAACCTGCCACAGACCGCCCAGCTCGGTGGTTTCGAGCTGAATCAAACTGGCCAGTTCGCCCAGCAGCTGGCGTTTCAAAGCACCATCGGGCAGCAGCCGCCACAAGGGCGCGGCATTGCTTGACAGGTGGGCACGGCCTTCGGCGGTTTCCAGGTCGCAACCTTCTTTGGCGACTTCGATCAGAAAGCGCGACAGCGGCGTGGCCTGGGCCACGCATTGGGCAAAGCCTTCGCGGCCAAATTCGCGGATGTAGCTGTCGGGGTCATGCTCGGCCGGCAAAAACAAGAACTTGATGCTGCGCACATCGGTGGCGTAGGGCAGGGCGCCGTCCAAGGCTTTGCGGGCGGCGCGGCGTCCTGCAGCGTCGCCGTCAAAACCAAAGACCACCGCATCGGTAAAGCGAAACAGCTTTTGCACATGGTCGGGGGTGCACGCGGTGCCCAGCGTGGCCACGGCGTTGGGAAAGCCCAATTGCGCCAAGGCCACCACGTCCATATAGCCTTCGGTCACCAGCACAAAGCCTGCGGCATGTAGCGCTTCACGCGCTTCAAACAGGCCATACAACTCGCGGCCTTTATGAAACACCGGGGTTTCGGGGGAATTCAGGTATTTGGGTGTGCCATCGCCCATGACGCGGCCGCCAAAACCAATGCATTCGCCTTTGATGTTGCGGATCGGGAACATCACCCGATCGCGGAATCGGTCGTAGCGTTTGTTGTCTTCTTCGTTGACGATCACCAAGCCGCTTTCGGCCAGCAGGGGGTCGTCGTAATTGGGAAAGACACTGGCCAGGCTGCGCCAACCTTCGGGGGCGTAGCCCAGGCCAAAGCGTTTGGCAATCTGCCCCGACAGGCCACGGCCTTTCAGGTAAGCCACGGCTTTGGGGGTGGTTTTGAGGTGCTGGCGGTAAGACTCGCCGGCTTTTTCCAACACATCGGTCAGGGAGTTTTGCTTTTGCCGTTGCTCGGCCGCGCGGGCGCGATCTTCGGGGGACTGATCTTCTTCGGGGACCACCATGCCCACCTGCTGGGCCAGATCTTTCACGGCCTCAATGAAGGTCATGCCAGCATGCTCCATCAGGAAGCCCAGCGCGTCCCCGCTTTTGCCGCAGCCAAAGCAGTGAAAGAACTGTTTGGTGGGGCTGACGCTGAAACTGGGGGATTTTTCGCCATGAAACGGGCACAGGCCCATGAAATTGGCGCCGCCCTTTTTCAGCTGGACATAGCGGCCAACCACCTCGACGACGTCGATGCGGGAAAGCAACTCTTGCAAAAAAGACTGAGGGATGGCCACGGCGCTATTTTCACCGATCCGGCATGGACATCGGTCATCGGGATGTCAGCCGTCTCGGTTTCAATGGACAATCGCTGAAAAATGGAGACTGAAATGACCTCAATGTTCGACCAAGACCTGCCCCCAACGGCCGCCAACTTTGCGGCCATGTCGCCTTTGAGCTTCATTGAGCGCACCGCGCAGGTGTACCCGAACCGCTTGGCTGTGGTGCATGGTTGGGGCGCTCAGACGGTGCGCCAAACCTGGTCGCAAACGTATGACCGTTGTCGCCAACTGGCCAGCGCCTTGGTGCAGAACGGCGTGGGCAAAAACGACACGGTGGCCGTCATGTTGCCCAATACGCCGCCCATGGTGGAAGCGCATTTTGGCATTCCCATGGCGGGCGCGGTACTGAATGCGTTGAACACCCGCCTAGACCCCGAAACCTTGGCCTTCATGCTGGACCATGGCGAAGCCAAGGTGGTGATCGTGGACCCGGAATTCTCCGGCACGCTGAAAAAAGCCTTGGCCTTGCGCCAATCGACACGCCCGCTGTTGGTGATCGATGTGCAGGATGCGCTGTATACCGGCCCATCCGAGCGCTTGGGCCAAATCGACTACGAAGCTTTTTTAGCGCAAGGTGCCCCACACTTTGCCTGGCAACTGCCGGACAACGAGTGGGATGCCATTGCCCTGAATTACACCAGTGGCACCACCGGCAATCCCAAGGGCGTGGTGTACCACCACCGGGGCGCGTCCACGAATGCGATTTCCAATATTTTGGAATGGGACATGCCCAAGCACGCGGCCTATTTGTGGACGCTGCCGATGTTCCATTGCAA
>CAIWWN010000174.1 GCA_903916355.1 uncultured Burkholderiales bacterium
TACATCGGCACGTGCTAGATCAGTTGAAGACCAATACCGCAGGCACAGAGACTACCGCGAAGCGGTTTCGTCCTTCGCTGCATACTTGACTTGCAATCGCGCAGCTCGAAAGACCGCTTTGGGCCTGCTGCCGACGTGGTAGCGAGTTGAAAGACCGGTTCCGGTCACCTGAAAAAATGGCTCCTTCAGTGACGCAATATTTGCAATGACGGCCCCGCAGTATGATGCACGCCGTTTCTCAATACAGTCGTCAGAGGGGCATCCTCAGTGAGCATTCGCTGCCGAGGTTTCGGCCGCTTCAAGGGTGTTGACTAAGAGCATGGTGATGGTCATCGGCCCCACGCCGCCGGGCACGGGGGTGATGTAGCTGGCGACTTCTTTCACGCCCTCAAAGTCCACATCGCCGCACAGTTTGCCCTCGTCATTGCGGTTCATGCCCACGTCCAGCACCACCGCGCCGGGTTTGACCATGTCGGCCGTCAGCACGTTGCGCTTGCCCACGGCGGCGACGATCACATCGGCTTGCAGGGTCATGGCTTTCAGGTCGGGCGTGGCGCTGTGGCAGATCGTCACGGTGGCGTTCTTTTGCAACAGCATCAGCGCCATGGGTTTGCCCACGATGTTGCTGCGGCCTATCACCACGGCGTGTTTTCCCTTGAGGTCAGAGCCAATGCTCTCCAGCATCTTCATGCAGCCATAAGGCGTGCAGGGCCAAAAGCCGGGCATGCCGGTCATCAAGGCGCCGGCGCTGGCGATGTGAAAGCCGTCCACGTCTTTGGCGGGGCTGATGGCTTCAATCACCTTTTGCGCGTCAATGTGCGCGGGCAAGGGCAGCTGCACCAAGATGCCGTGAATGCTGGGGTCGTTGTTCAGCCCTTCAACCCGGGCCAGCAGGTCGGCCTCGCTCATGCTGGCGTCGTACTTTTCGAGCACCGAATGCAGGCCAGCGTCTTCACAGGCCTTCACCTTGTTGCGCACATAGACCTGGCTGGCCGGGTTTTCGCCCACCAGCACCACGGCCAGACCGGGCGTGACGCCTTTGGCCTTGAGGGCCAGCGCGCGCGCAGCGACTTGGGTGCGCAGTTGTTTGGACAGGGCGTTGCCGTCGATGAGTTGAGCGGTCATGGTGGATGTCTGAATGGGGGTGTGAGGGGTAAAAAGCAAAACGCCCGGCACAGGCTCGGGCGTTTCTAAGACGGGCAGGGCGCTCAGGCCTTGGGTGCGTTTTGCCCCAGGGCAATTTTGAGCAGATCGGCCACGGTGTTGGCGTTGAGCTTTTCCATGATGTTGGCGCGGTGCGCTTCCACGGTTTTGATGCTGATGCCCAGATCGTCAGCGATCTGTTTGTTCAAACGACCGGCGACGATGCGCTCTAGCACCTGGGCTTCACGACCGGTGAGCTTGGACATCAAAGCATCGCGGCTGGCCGCTTGCTGGTGGTCGGCAAACGATTCGCGGGCATTGTCTAGCATGCGCTCGACCAGGTTCACCAGGTCGTCTTCTTTGAAAGGCTTTTGGATGAAATCCATGGCGCCTTTTTTCATGGTGTTCACGGCCATGGGCACGTCGCCGTGACCGGTGATGAAAACGATGGGCAAAGGCGATTTGCGTTCAATCAAGCGGTCTTGCAGTTCCAAGCCAGTCATGCCACCCATGCGGATGTCGGCGATCAGGCAAGCCACTTCCCGCGGGTCGTAGCGGCTGATGAAGGTTTCGGCGGAATCGAAACAGCGCACGCGGTAGTCTTTTCCTTCAAGCAACCACTGCAAAGAATCGCGCACCGCTTCGTCATCATCAACGACATAGACAGTGCCTTTTTTCGGAATCAAGCTCATGCGGTTACCCCGGGTGATTTTTCATTGTGTGTAAATGGCGCACCGGACACTGGAATCCAGAACGAGAAGCAACAACCTTCTACCTCGCCGGCATTGTAGAGGTTCTCTGCAGCGATTCGACCTTGATGCGATTCAACGATGCTGCGGCATAAATTCAAGCCAATGCCCATACCTTCAACTTTGGTAGAGAAAAAGGCCTCATAAAGGTGTTCGAGCACTTCAGGCGGCAGGCCTTTGCCTGAGTCTGTGACCGAGAAATACACCACGTTTTGACCTTCAATTTCTTTGGGTGAGACCTGCAATTCGACCACTCGTTTGCCTGCAGGTCTCTGCGCGCTGTCGATCGACTCAGCGGCGTTTTTCATCAAATTAACCAAGACCTGTTCAATCAAGATCGGGTCAACCCACAAAGGGGGTAAGCGGGACGCGACATAGTGCTTCAACTGCACATGGCGGCGGCGCAGTTCGATCTCGGCCAGTTCCACGGCTTCGTTGACCATGGACAGCACTTCAGACGATGTGCGGTTAGGCTCGCTGCGCTTTACGAAGGAGCGAATGCGTTGAATGATTTGGCCGGCGCGTTGGGCTTGGTGTGCGGTTTTCTCCAAGGCCCAGAGCATGTCCTTTTCTTCAATGTTCTTGTTGCGAATGCGCGAGACCAAGCCATTGCAATAATTGCTGATGGCGGTCAGCGGTTGATTCAATTCGTGTGCCACGCTGGACGCCATTTCGCCCATGGTGATCAAGCGGCTGGCCGTATGGGCGCGTTCGGCTTGCTGAGAAGCGAGTTCTTCGGCTTGGCGGCGGGCGGTGATGTCGGTGGCAATCACCATTTGAGCCAGTCGACCATCGGTCCAGTTGATGTAGCGTGAACGCACTTCCAACCACTTGCCCAACAGCGGGATAAACAACTCGGCCCGCTCAGAAGGGGCCACAGTCAAGCTCTCGGTGGGCAAGCCGGCGAAGGCGTCCACGTCTTCCTCGTTGTTCGAGACTTGGTTCATCTGGATCACACCGGCTTCGGCCACCAAGCTCAAATGGCCCACTGTGTCAGCGCCAAACCACTGGCGGTAAAGTTTGTTGGCAAAGAGCAGTTCGGAGCGACCCAGGGGCGCGACGGATACGGCCGCGTCCAAGGCTTCCAACACAATGGTGAAACGCTCGTGCGATGCCGCCAATTGTTCACGAATCCGGTTCGGCTCGGTGATGTCGGTCATCGATGTCATCCAGCCGGTTTGCACACCCAAGGCATCGATCAAGGGGCTGACGTATAAGCGCGCATCAAAAATACTGTTGTCCTTGCGTTTCACCCGCACCTGGAAACCACCCGGAATACTGTGACCGCTGATCTCTTCGTTCAAACGCGACATGAGCTGGTCGCGATCGTCTTCGGGCCAGTACGCAAAGGGCGCGGTGGTACCCACCAATTCGTTCTCATTCCATCCGGTCATTTGGCAAAAAGCCGCATTCACATAACTGATACGGCCGTGCATGTCCAAAGCACGCATCCCGGTGAGCATGGAGTTTTCCATAGCCCGGCGAAAATTGGTTTCAGCGACCAAAGCTTGCTGCGTTTCCATGCGGCGGCGGGTATGGCGCCAGTTGCCAATCAACATCCAGGCGGTCATCACACTCAGTGTGCAAACCAGCCAAAACAAGCCGCTGCCCACCACCCCTTGGGAGGTACGCCAGGCTTGTGCGCGCAAGATCAGGCCATTGCCCACGGGGGAAACGGGCACTTCATATTCGTTTTCTTCGCGCCCCGTCCAGGTTTGCAGGCTCCAAATTTGTGTGCGTTTGGGCACCGATTGACCTGCAATCATTTGCCCCTCGCTGTCTAGCAAGGCGACGGCGTACTTGGCCAATATTTCGGTGGGCACGCCGTAGCGCAGCAAACTCTCAATGCTGTATTCGCCCATCAGCACGCCACCAAAGCGGCCATTGTCATTGGTCAATGGGGTGTGCAGTTGCAGCACCGGCTGGCTGGCTGGCGCGTCTTTGTTTTTGTTTAAATCGGTTTGGGCGTAGACCGGTTGCATCAAATCACGTGCCAAGCCGTAGGTGGTTTCGGTCTCGCCTATCGGTAAAACCTCATTGACTTTCCAGTGGTGGCCAATCATCCGGCTGGGGGCCGTTTGACTCGCGATGATGCGTCGCTTGCTGTCAATCCAGGTCAGCGCTTGCAGTTCTGGGTTTTGCATGACCAGTGACTCGGCCCGGGACATGAACTGCTCCCGGTCCAGTTCTTTGTTCGACATGTCGCGTGCCAAACGCATGATCTGTTCTTGCCGCTCCAGCAAGCGCAGGCGCAATCGCTGCTGGCCGTATTCGACATCGCGTTTGACGGCTTCTTGCTCGCGGTCGATTTCTTCAACCCGCAAATACCAAAAAGATGAAACGATGGCCGCCAAAAAAAGAAGCACGGCTGCGACCGGGGCCAGCGTGGCGAAGCGGTCTTGTCTGTGCGGTGCTTGGCGCTTCCACCACCGGCGCCACAAAACCACAGGTTTGAACTGAATTTTTTTGCCTGGAGGCAAGCTTGAAGTCATGATGGTGAGTGTAGGCGAGTGCAAATCGACCTGGCAGACTGACAGAAGATTAGTTTTCTGATTGTCCATATATTTCACTATGCAAAATCATTAAGCATAATTTGAAATTATTTGGAATTTGTGAGAAACTTCGGGCACAAGATTTTTCATCGGCCTAAAGCATAAGGAGACAACCATGTCCGCCGTACCCTCAAACCAAACGGGATTGGATCTAGACGTTCAAGAAACCCGCGAATGGATGGACGCTTTGTCCGCAGTGATTGAAAAGGAGGGCGGCGAACGTGCGCACTTCTTGCTGGAGCAATTGCTCGAACATGCCCGTGAGAGCAGCATCGACATGCCGTTCTCGGCCAACACCGGCTACGTCAACACGATCGAGCCGAGCCAAGAGGCCCATTGCCCTGGCAACATTGAAATAGAAGAGCGTCTGCGCGCCTACATGCGCTGGAACGCGATGGCGATGGTGGTCAAAGCCAATCGACATAACCCTGAAGACGGCGGCGACTTGGGTGGCCACATCGGCTCCTTTGCGTCCTTGGCGCACATGTTCGGCGCCGGGTTCAACCACTTTTGGCACGCTGAGAACGAAAACCACGGCGGTGATTGTCTTTACATCCAAGGTCACGTATCCCCCGGCGTGTACGCCCGGGCGTACTTGGAAGGCCGCTTGACGGAAGAGCAGTTGCTCAACTTCCGCCAGGAAGTGGACGGCAAAGGCCTGTCCAGCTACCCCCACCCTAAACTCATGCCCGAGTTCTGGCAGTTCCCCACCGTGTCCATGGGCTTGGGCCCGTTGATGGCGATTTACCAAGCGCGCTTTTTGAAGTACCTGCACGCCCGTGGCATTGCCAACACCGAAAACCGCAAGGTCTGGGTGTTCTGCGGTGACGGCGAGATGGACGAAGTGGAATCCTTGGGCGCCATCGGTTTGGCCGCGCGTGAAAACTTGGACAACCTGATCTTTGTCGTCAACTGCAATTTGCAACGCCTGGATGGCCCGGTGCGCGGCAACGGCAAGATCGTGCAAGAGCTCGAAGGCGAATTCCGCGGTTCCGGCTGGAATGTCATCAAGCTCTTGTGGGGCAGCGAATGGGACGGCTTGCTGGCCCGCGACAAAGACGGCGCGCTGCGCAAGCTGATGATGGATACCTTGGACGGCGACTACCAAGCCTTCAAGGCCAACGACGGCGCTTACGTGCGTAAACACTTCTTCGGCCGCGACCCGCGCACGCTGGAGATGGTGGCGCACATGAGCGATGACGACATCTGGAACTTAAAGCGGGGTGGTCATGACCCGCAAAAGGTCTACGCCGCTTACCACCAAGCCGTCAATCACAAAGGCCAACCCACCGTGCTGTTGATCAAAACCGTGAAGGGTTTTGGCATGGGCAAATCGGGAGAAGGCAAAAACACGGTTCACCAAACCAAGAAGCTGACAGACGAAGACATCAAGACCTTCCGTGACCGCTTCAATTTGCCAATTCCTGACAGCGAGTTGGCCAAAATTCCTTTCTACAAGCCGGCAGACGACACGCCTGAAATGCGTTACCTGCACGAGCGCCGCAAAGCGCTGGGTGGCTACTTGCCACATCGCCGTACCAAGGCCGATGAACACTTCACCGTGCCCTCTTTGGAAACCTTCAAGGCCGTGATCGAGCCTACGGCCGAAGGCCGTGAAATCTCGACCACCCAAGCCTATGTGCGTTTCTTGACCCAGTTGCTGCGCGACCAGGCCCTGGGCCCGCGCGTGGTGCCAATTTTGGTGGACGAGGCCCGTACCTTCGGTATGGAAGGGCTGTTCCGCCAGATCGGTATCTACAACCCCGCAGGTCAGCAGTACACCCCGGTCGACAAAGACCAGGTCATGTACTACAAGGAAGACAAAGCCGGTCAAATCCTGCAAGAGGGCATCAACGAAGCGGGCGGCATGTCCAGTTGGATCGCTGCGGCCACCAGCTACAGCACCAGCAACCGCATCATGGTGCCGTTCTATGTGTATTACTCGATGTTCGGCTTCCAGCGCATTGGCGATTTGGCTTGGGCCGCGGGCGACATGCAAGCGCGGGGCTTTTTGCTCGGCGGCACCTCGGGTCGCACCACGTTGAACGGCGAAGGCCTGCAGCACGAAGATGGTCACAGCCACATCATGGCCAACACCATCCCCAACTGCGTGTCGTATGACCCGACCTTCGCGCACGAAGTGGGCGTCATCTTGCACCACGGTTTGAAGCGCATGGTGGAGAAGCAAGACAATGTCTACTACTACATCACCTTGTTGAACGAGAACTACCCCATGCCCGGCCTCACGCCTGGCACGGAAGAGCAGATCATCAAAGGCATGTATTTGTGTAAGCCCGGCGTTGCATCGAGTGGCACCTCCGGCGCGGGAGAAAAGCGCGTGCAACTGCTGGGCTCTGGCACCATCTTGCGCGAATCCATTGCAGCGCAAACCTTGCTGGCCACCGACTGGGGTATTCAGGCGGATGTCTGGAGCTGCCCAAGTTTCAACGAACTGACGCGCGATGGGCAAGACGCCGAACGCTTTAACTTGCTGCATCCTTTGGAAAAACCCCGCGTTTCCTTCGTGGGCCAACAACTGGACAAGCACAGTGGCCCCGTGGTGGCTTCCACCGACTACATGAAGGCGTACGCCGAGCAGATTCGTCCGTTCATCCCCAAAGGTCGTACCTACAAAGTGTTGGGCACTGACGGCTTCGGTCGTTCGGACTTCCGCAGCAAGCTGCGTGAGCACTTTGAGGTCAACCGCCACTACATCGTGGTGGCCGCGCTCAAGGCGCTGAGTGAAGACGGTATGTTGCCTGCAACGAAGGTGGCTGAGGCCATCAAGAAGTACGGCATCAAAGTCGACAAGATCAACCCGCTGTACGCATAAATCCGGGAGACACCTATGACATTGGTAGAAGTACAAGTCCCGGACATCGGGGATTTCGACGAAGTGACCGTCATTGAGTTGATGGTCAAAGTGGGCGACACCGTGAAAGCTGAGCAATCGCTGATCACGGTCGAGTCCGACAAAGCCTCGATGGAAATCCCATCGAGCACAGCGGGCGTGGTCAAAGAAATGCGCGTGGCGTTGGGCGACAAGGTCAAGCAAGGCTCGATCGTCCTGGTGGTGGAAGCCGCGGGCGCTGCCGCTGCTGTTTCAGCACCCGCTGCGGCGCCAGTTTCTGCTGCGGTGGCTGCGCCTGTTGCCGCGCCAGCCGCTGCTGCTGCCGTTGCACCTGTTGCAGCTGTGGCATCAGGCCCCATCGAAGTGCATGTGCCCGACATTGGCGACTTCAAAGACGTCGCCGTCATTGAAGTTTTCGTCAAGCCTGGCGACACCATCAAGGTCGAGCAATCGCTGATCACGGTGGAGTCGGACAAAGCGTCGATGGAAATTCCATCTTCACACGCCGGCGTGCTCAAAGAGCTGAAAGTCAAAGTGGGCGACACGGTCAACATCGGTGACTTGTTGGCGATTTTGGAAGGTTCTGTGGCGGTGGCCGTGGCACCCGTTGCCGCAACTGCCGTAGCTTCTGCCCCCGCTGTGGCCGCTCCTGCAGCAATCGCAACGGTCGCTGTCGCTGTTTTAGCCGCCCCTGCACACGCGCCGGGTGCGCCTACTTTGGGCTTGCCGCATGCATCGCCTTCGGTGCGCAAGTTCGCGCGTGAACTCGGTGTGCCTTTGGAAGAAGTCAAAGGCCAGGGCCCTAAAGGCCGGATTACCCAAGGCGATGTGCAAACCTTCACCAAGGCCGTCATGGCCGGCGCCACCCAAACCAAGGCGCAAGCGGCCAAAGCGCCTGCCGGTGGCGGAGGCTCTGAGTTGGGCTTAATTCCTTGGCCTAAGGTGGACTTCGCCAAGTTCGGCCCCATCGAGCGCAAAGAGATGGGCCGCATCAAGAAGATCAGCGGCGCTAACTTGCTGCGCAACGCCATCATGATTCCGGCCGTCACCAACCATGACGACGCCGACATCACCGACCTGGAAGCCTTCCGCGTCTCAACCAACAAAGAGAACGAGAAGTCGGGCGTCAAAGTCACGATGCTGGCTTTCTTGATCAAGGCCTGCGTGGCCGCGCTCAAGAAATACCCCGAGTTCAACAGCGCACTCGACGGCGACGCGCTGGTCTACAAAAACTACTGGCACATCGGCTTTGCGGCTGACACACCCAATGGGCTGATGGTGCCGGTGATTCGCGATTGCGACAAAAAAGGTGTGCTGCAAATCAGCCAAGAAATGGGCGAATTGGCCAAGAAGGCGCGTGACGGCAAGTTGGGTCCGGCAGAAATGTCAGGCGCCACTTTCACCATCTCCAGCCTCGGCGGCATTGGTGGCAAGTACTTTACGCCCATCATCAATGCGCCTGAAGTGGCCATCCTCGGTGTATGCAAGAGCACCATGGAACCGGTGTGGGACGGCAAGCAGTTTGTGCCGCGCCTGATGTTGCCGCTGAGCTTGACCTGGGACCACCGCGTCATCGACGGCGCCGCAGCGGCACGCTTCAACGCGTTCCTGGGTCAAATCCTCAGCGACTTCCGTCGCGTGTTGCTTTAAGACGAAGGAACAAATATGGCATTGATTGATATCCAAGTTCCAGACATTGGCGACTTCGACGAAGTTACCGTGATTGAGCTGATGGTCAAGGTGGGCGACACCGTCAAATCTGACCAAAGTTTGATCACCGTGGAGAGCGATAAGGCCTCCATGGAAATTCCTTGCAGCCACGCTGGCGTGGTCAAGGAGCTCAAAGTCAAGCTGGGCGACAAGGTCAAGCAAGGCTCGGTCGTGTTGCTGCTCGAAGGCGAGGGTGCTCCGGCGGCTTCGGCGCCTGTAGCGGCTCCCGCAGCGGCAGCGGCACCATCAGCGGCCGCGCCTGTGGCCTCTGTGCCTGCGCCCACGGCCTCGTCCTTCGGCGGCTCGGCCGACATCGAATGTGACGTGCTCGTGCTCGGCGGTGGCCCTGGTGGTTACTCGGCGGCGTTTCGCGCAGCCGATCTGGGCCTTAAAGTTGTGATCGTTGAGCGCTACGCCACCTTGGGCGGCGTGTGTTTGAACGTGGGCTGCATCCCCTCCAAAGCCTTGCTGCACGTCGCAGCCGTGATGGACGAAGTCAGCCACATGGCCGACCTGGGTGTGGACTTTGGCGCACCGGTGGTCAACATCGACAAGCTGCGCGGCCACAAAGAAAAAGTCATTGGCAAACTCACCGGCGGCTTGGCGGCCATGGCCAAGATGCGCAAGGTCACCACCGTGCGCGGCGTGGGCCAATTCGTGGGTGCCAACCACCTCGAAGTGTCTGAGACCACCGGCACCGCGCAAGAGCAAAACGGCAGCAAAAAAGTGATCGCCTTCAAGAAGGCCATCATCGCTGCAGGCTCTCAAGCTGTGCGTCTGCCTTTCATGCCCAACGACCCGCGCGTGGTCGACAGCACGGGCGCTTTGGAACTCAAAGAAGTGCCCAAGCGCATGCTCATCTTGGGCGGCGGCATCATCGGCCTAGAGATGGGCACTGTTTACAGCACGCTGGGCGCACGCTTGGACGTGGTGGAAATGATGGACGGCCTGATGCAAGGCGCTGACCGCGACTTGGTCAAAGTTTGGCAAAAGATGAACGCCAAGCGCTTTGACAACATCATGCTCAAGACCAAGACGGTCGGCGCACGCGCTTTGCCCGAAGGCATTGAGGTGACGTTTGCACCGGCAGAAGAGGGCGGTACCGCCCCCGCGCCGCAGATGTATGACCTTGTACTGCAAGCCGTGGGTCGCACGCCCAATGGAAAAAAACTCGCCGCTGAAAAGGCCGGCGTGGCCGTGACCGACCGTGGCTTCATCAACGTCGACATTCAAATGCGCACCAACGTGCCTCACATCTTCGCCATTGGCGACATCGTGGGCCAGCCCATGTTGGCGCACAAGGCGGTGCATGAAGCGCATGTGGCCGCTGAAGTGATTGCCGGCGAACTGCAAGGCAACAAAGAACTGGCCAGCGCGGCCTTTAACGCCCGCGTCATCCCCAGCGTGGCCTACACCGACCCCGAAGTGGCCTGGGTGGGTTTGACCGAAGACCAAGCCAAAGCGCAAGGCATCAAGGTAAAAAAGGGCTTGTTCCCTTGGACGGCTTCTGGCCGCGCCATTGCCAACGGCCGCGACGAAGGCGCGACCAAGCTGCTGTTTGACGATTCACCCGAGGCCCACGGCCACGGCAAGATTCTCGGCGGCGGTATGGTCGGCACGCACGCGGGCGACATGATTGGCGAGATTGCACTGGCCATCGAAATGGGCGCAGACGCCGTGGACATCGGCAAAACCATCCACCCCCACCCAACGCTGGGCGAAAGCATCGGTATGGCGGCAGAAGTAGCGCATGGGAGTTGTACGGATCTGCCGCCAGCGCGCAATTAATCCGGCCACCAAACCACCCAAACAAAGCCCGGTCCCGCAAGGTATCGGGCTTTGCGCTTTTCGTGTTCATTTGATTCGACGCGACGGCGCGTTGCTGAGCATGGCGGCGGCGCGTCGCCAACGCTCAATAGCCAGCTGTGTAGAATCTTCATAGTAGTCACATCTGACTACCTATCCATGGAGCTTGTCATGCCCGCTGTTCCTGCCAACATTCCCACCAGCCTCAAACTGCCCGGCGCACTCAAACTGCAGCTCGAAGAAGACGCCAAGCAAATGGGCATGAGCCTGCACGCTTTCATGGTGAGCACACTGGCCGATGCCGCGCAGCGCAAGCGCTTGCGGCAAACATTTGCAAAAGACTCGGTCGATGCACTGGCGGTCATGAAGGCCACCGGTACAGGTCATGCGCTGGAGGATGTTCGGGTTTATTTTTCTCAATTGAAAGAACATCGTCAGAGCCAGAGTGCGCCGCCAGCACACTTGCAACCGAAAAAAATGGGCTGAGGTGTGAGCACCGTATTTCTGAGCCCAGCGGCATTTCAGGATTTGGTGCGCCTGGAAAAGTTTTTACACGAGTCCGAAGATCCATTGGCTGGGGAACTGCTCGATTACATCTTGGATGCGCTTACGGTCTTGACACATCAACCCGGCATTGGCCGCCCGGTGGAAGATGGTTTGCGTGAGCTGATCATCTCCCGAAGGCGCAGCGGCTATTTGGCGCGCTATGCATTGGACGATGCCACGGACCGGGTCATGGTCGCCCGAATTCGCCACCAGCGAGAAGTTGGCTATTCAGACGAAGAGATTTGAGGCGGTTCAAGTCGACCCTAACGCGGGCGTCATTGGCAAGACGATCCACCCGCATCCCACGCGGGGCGAAAGTATCGGTTTGGCGGCAGAAGTGGCGCATGGCAGCTGCACGGACTTGCCGCCTAGCAAAAAGTAAACGCTTTGCGCAGCAAATAAACAAGTCGCCAACCTGAAAGGGTGGGAGGCTTTGTTCTTTGCAGGCCTGCGCATGGGGTGGCCAATTTCCCCTCCACCCCATGTATGAGTTCTGGTGGTGCTGCCCAAAACCCGTGATGTGACCCACATCGGCCATTGGGGCACAGGCAATTTGGAAGTGACGCTCAACACCATGGCTGACCTGGAAGCGGCCAAGCCGTTCATCATGGCTGCGTACGAAGGGCGGGCGTTAGGAGCTGCTTGACGCTGGGCGCTGCGGGTGTGATTCGATCGCGTATCACTGAACTTAATGCGGGCTGAGGTAACACTTCTCAGTTTGATCACCGTCATTCCCCTCATCACCTTCTTCGCTGCACAGCGCGGCGATAAGGACCGGGTCAAGCACCTGACCAGGCAGCAACAACTCCTCATTCGGCCACCGTTTGACCAAGTGGCCATTCGCCACGCCGCCCGCGTGCAGGCTTTGGTAGGCGCGCCGATGCTGCATCGAGACCCCGCTGTTGGCGTTGGCGATGATGCGGCTCTCGCCCAAGGCCCAGGGCTCAAAGTAGGCATTGGCCGCTTGGTCTACTTCGCGAAAGTAGGCCCGAGCGCCTTCGGCGTTGAGTTTCTTGCGCACCGTACGTGTGATCAGCCCTTGCAATTGGTCGAGTGCTGCATCGTCCATTTGGATGAGGGCGTCGGGGCTCATGTCTTGCGCCGCCAGGGCCGGCGCTGCCGCCAAATCAGCTGGCAACACTTGCACCATCGCCGCCACCACCGCGTGGTGTGGCGCCACGGCGGTCGCCACGCCGCGCGTCTGAGGCTGTATAGGGCAGCGGATCTCGACAAAGCGCGGCTTGATCGGGCCTGAGCAGCCGTCGTGGTGGTAATACTCGCCCTGGCTCAGCCGGCCCTTGCTGGAGCGTCCGCGCACGTCACGGTAAGTCGGATGTTGCGTGTGCAAATTCAAGCAAACCACCAGGCCGGTGGCATCAACCAATTGGTAGAAGGCCTCGCGCCATTCGGGCGAGAGCAGCATGTCGTGCAGGTAATCGCTGGGCACAGCGGGGCTTCCTTCTTCCCCTTTTTCGGCTTCGCCTTCAATCACCAGTACAAAAGGCTTGGGCCGACGCACCCGCCAGCGGCGGTTGGCGAAGACCAGCACCGAGCTCGATGCTTCAGAGTTTGTGCTGGCGCTGGGGAGCGTAGATGCGGACATGGTGAATATTCAGTGGAGGTTGGGCTCGAACAACGAGGGGAACCTGGTGCAATTTTAGGGCGTTCCGGTGAGGTTGTTGTTTTTCAGCTCACCGAACCGAAATGGACAGAGTTTGATTGAGGCAAATGGTTGCTGATGAATCGCCTTAGTGACTTGACTGATATCTCATTGGGTTTGTAATGAAAGACCACACCACGGAGAAAATCTTGAAACACAATTCCTTTAACGGGGCAATCCGAAAAACAACGCTGGCACTCGGCCTGATTTTCGCGGGTTTTGCTTTGGCCCAGGCGCCTGCTGCACCTCCCGCATCGGCCATTCCGCCCACTTGGGCACAAGGGCGAACGGCTGATCAAGTGGCCTTGAATCTGGTACCCCACCCACCAGGCATGACAGCATTGCCCGTGAGTGACATTCCGACCGACAAGCTCAAAGTGCCTGCCGGTTTCAAAGTGGAGTTGTGGGCCTCGGGCATGCCCAATGCACGCTCCATGGTGCAAACCCCACAGGGCACCTTGTTCGTTGGAACGCGTTTTCCAGGCAACGTTTATGCCGTGGTCGAGAAAGACGGTAAGCGTGAGGTCAAGACCATCGCAAAAGGCCTGCACCGTCCCAACGGCGTTGCCTTCAAGGACGGTTCTTTGTATGTCGCAGAGTTGTCGCGCATCATTCGCTACGACAACATCGAAGCGAATTTGGACAACCCGCCAGCACCCGTTGTCGTGTTTGATGCGCTGCCCAAGGACGAGGCGCACGGCTGGAAGTTCATGAAGCTCAGCCCAGACGGCAACTACTTGTATTTCCAAATCGGCACGCCCGCCAACATCACCGTACAACCCGTTACTCACGCGGTCATCGTGCGCTTGAACCTCAAGACTAATATTTTGGAAACCGTGGCGCAAGGTGTTCGTAACAGCGTGGGCATGGACTTTCATCCGGTCACCAAAGAGCTCTGGTTCACCAACAATGCCCGTGATTGGGTGAATGACGAATTGCCCAATGACACGCTCAACCGCGTCACGGCCAAGCGCATGAACTTTGGCTATCCCTTCTGCCACCAAGGAGATCTGCTGGACCTTGATTTCGGCAAAGGCCGCTCTTGCGATGAGTTTGACAAACCTGTCTTGAAGATTGGCCCACACGTGGCCGCTTTGGGCATGCGCTTTTACACAGGCAAGCAGTTTCCTGCGGAGTACACCCACAACATCTTCATTGCAGAACATGGCTCTTGGAACCGTACCAAGAAAAGTGGCTTCGATGTGGTGCGTGTCGCACTTGATGCCAAAGGCAATGTGACCAAGAAAGAAGTCTTTGTGTCCGGCTGGATTCAGGGCGATGACTTCTGGGGTCGCCCAGCAGATGTGCATGTCATGAAAGACGGCTCCATGCTCGTTTCTGACGATGTGGCCGGCGCTATCTTCCGCATCTCTCACAGCAAATGATGCTGACACGTATTTCAAAGGCCATTCAGGGAGTGGCCTTTTTTTTGACGGTGTTGAGTTGCCATCACGCTTTGGCTGCACCTGA
>CAIWWN010000175.1 GCA_903916355.1 uncultured Burkholderiales bacterium
AAAGCCGCTTGAATCGGGTGCAAGTCGGGGCCTTGGGCCAAACCCTCGATGGTGGTGATGTGGGCGCCGTCGGCTTGCACCGCCAGCACGGTGCAAGACTTGATCGCGTCACCGTCCATCAACACCGTGCAACAACCGCATTGGCTGGTGTCGCAACCCACATGGGTGCCGGTGAGGTGCAGTTGGTCGCGCAAGAGGTCGGCCAGCAAGGTGCGGTCTTCGACATCCACTGCGTGGGTGTGGCCGTTAACGGTCAGTGAGATTGGGCGCATGGGGTGGGGTTCCATCATCAGATCAAGACAGGCGGGTCACAGCTTGGGCATACAAAAGGCTGACCAAGTGCGTACGGTAGGCAGCAGGGGCGTGAATGTCGTTGAGCACGCCGTCATGTACAAAGCGCAAGTCAGCGGGCGACTGGCCTGCCGCCGCTTCGGCTTCAGGCCAGCGGCAAACGCCGTCGGTCGCGCCGGTCACGGCCACGCGCCAAACGCCTGCGTCGGTTTGCGCCACAAAAACGCCGGCCATGGCATAGCCCGTGGCTGGGTGGCGAAATTTGGCGTAAGCACTTTTCAAGGGGCGCGCAAAACGCAAGCCCTGAATCACTTCGTCTGGCGCCAAGGCGGTGGCAAACATGCCTTTGAAGAAGTCGTCAGCGGCGATCTCGCGGTGCGAGGTCACGACGCTCGCGGCCAAGCCCAGCACGGCAGCCGGGTAGTCGGCTGCCGGGTCGTTGTTGGCCACAGAGCCACCCAGCGTGCCACGGGCGCGCACTTGCGGGTCGCCAATCAGGCCCGCCAGGTCGGCCAATCCGGCACTGAAGGCGCGCACCTGTTCATGCTGCGCCACTTGTTTGTGGGTGGCGCCCGCGCCGATCCATAACTGATCGCCTTGCATGCGGATGTCTGACAGACCCGGAATGCCTTTGATGTCAATCAGTTCATCGACCTGGATCAAACGGTGTTTGAGGGAGGGGATCAGGGTCATGCCGCCCGACAACAGCCGGGACTCCCCACTGCGGGCCAGTGCCGCACTGGCCTGCGCCACAGAACTGGCTTTTTGGTAATGGAATGGATACATGGAGTGAAGTCGCAGGTGATGGGAAGGCGCTGAGCAATCCAGCATGGTCAAACCTCAGGGTAACCCAGAGCCTGTGACGACAGCAACCGTTGCGCGTCATCTATGTTGCAGCCGCGACAGGCTTTCAGACCTAGACTGGGCCGTCTGAGTCAAACCCGTTCGGTGCGCAAGCCCTCTGGCCCGGGCCATTCATCCCAACAAGTGAAGGTGCAATATGAGTGGTGCTTTAAGTGGATTGCGAATTCTCGATCTGTCCAGTGTGTTGATGGGCCCCTATGCCACGCAGCTGATGGCGGACATGGGCGCTGATGTGATCAAGATCGAGTCGCCTTCTGGCGACACCGTCAGAGGCATTGGCCCGATGCGCCATGAGCGCATGGGGTCGAACTTTTTGCATGTGAACCGCAACAAACGCAGCTTGGTGCTGGACTTGAAAAAGCCAGAGGGTCTGAACGCATTTTTCAAACTGGTGGAAACAGCCGATGTGGTGGTCTACAACATCCGGCCCCAGGCCATGCTGCGACTGGGCATCACGTACGAAGGCCTGAAAGCCATCAACCCCCGAATCATTTATGCGGGGCTTTACGGCTATGGCGAAAACGGCCCTTACGCGGGCAAACCGGCTTATGACGACTTGATTCAAGGCATTTGCGCCGTCCCCAGTTTGATGAGCCAAGCCAGTGGGGGCGAGCCCCGTTATGTCCCCTTGACTCTGGCTGACCGCACCGTCGGGTTGATGGCCTGCAACGCCATCTTGGCTGCGGTGGTGTCCCGCTACCAAACGGGCCTGGGCCAAGCGGTGGAAGTGCCCATGTTTGAAACCTTGGCGCAATACGTGTTGGGCGAGCACATGGCCGGCGCGTCCTATGAGCCGCCCTTGGGGCCCACGGGCTATTCACGCTTGCTGGTCAAAGAGCGACGCCCTTACCAAACACACAACGGCTATATCTGTGTCTTGATCTACACCGACCGTCATTGGGAGAAGTTTTTGGAGTTGATCGGGCAGGGGGCCTTGTTCACACAGGACCCGCGGTTTGCCTCGATCGGGGCGCGCACTTTGCACATCAACGATTTGTACGGCATGGTCGCCACTGCCATGGCCACGGACACCACCGAGGCTTGGATGGCGCGCTTGAATCAGGCCGATATCCCTTGCATGCCCATGCACGATATCGACAGTTTGCTGCAAGACCCTCACCTTCATGCGGTCGGTATGTTGCAACAGGTGGAGCACCCCAGCGAGGGCAAGATGCTTGAAATTGGTGTGCCCGTGCGTTTTTCAGGAACGCCCAATTTACCTCAGCAAAAACCGGCCCCCCGCTTGGGCCAACACAGTGAGCAGGTCTTGCGCGAAGCGGGTTGGGATGCGCAGGCCATACAAGCGCTTCAGCTTGCGGGCGCCACCAACCGTTGAGCCGGCCAGGGCCTGTGCGGACCGGAAAGCTGACTATTCGGCTTTGGCGCCCGAGTCCTTCACGGCCTTGGCCCAACGCGGAATTTCCGTGCGCAGGTAAGCCGCATATTCTGCGGGCGAGCCACCCAAAATGTCCGCCCCTTGTCCTGCCAGGCGCGAGCGCACATCAGGATGGGCCAAGGCTTTGTTCACTTCTACATTGAGTTTTTGAATGATGTCTGCAGGTGTGCCTGTGGGAACCACAATGCCTTGCCAGGCCGCCGCTTCAAAGCCGGGCATGCCTGATTCGGCCAGGGTCGGCAGCTCGGGCATCAGGGCCGAGCGTTTGCTGCCGGTGACAGCCAAGCCCCGCAAGCGGTTGTCACGCGCATACGGCAGCACCGTGTTCATGGTGTCGATCATGAACTGCGTTTGACCCGCCACCAGGTCCACCAAACCCGGGGCGCTGCCTTTGTAGGGAATGTGCTGGGTCTGCAGGCCCATCTGCGTGGACATCATGGCGCTGGCCAGATGGGTGATCGTTCCCGTGCCGGACGAGCTGTAGTTGAGCGCACCGGCCCGCGACTTGGCCAGATCCAAAAACTCTTTGACCGAGCGGGCCGGCAGTTGCGGGTTCACCACCAAGACCAGGGGCACGCTGGCCGTCAACGCCACAGGGGCAAAATCTTTCAAGGGGTCATAGTTCACCTTGCCATACAAGGCCGGCCCGATCACGATGGCCGAGGTGTTGTAGAACACGGTGTAGCCATCGGGCGCAGCCTTGGCCGACAATTCGGCCGCGATGTTACCGCCAGCGCCGGGCTTGTTGTCGACGATGACTTGTTGACCCAGTTGTTCCGACAGGCGCTGCGCCAGCACGCGGGAGACCAGGTCGGTGGGGCCTCCAGGCGGAAAGGCAATGATCATGCGAATCGGTTTGGTCGGCCAGTTTTGCGCCCACAGCGCGCCGGACATCCCCAGCAGCAACAGCGTGGCCACGCAGCGAAAAAGCAGTTTCATAAACGCCCCTTAGGAGTTGAAGTGATCCAGCACCTGGCCGGGCCCGTGTTCGTGTTCGACGTAGTTGTGCCCGTCATGGACTTTGACGCCATTGACCCAAACCCCATGGACCCCCGTGGCCGTGCGCACCATGCGGGTGCCGCCCCCTGGCAAGTCCTGCAGCGGCACAGGTTTGGAAATGCCCACCGTGTCGGGGTCGAACAACAACAGGTCGGCTGGCAAGCCCACATGCAAGCGGCCACGGTCTGGAATGCGAAAGCGGTCTGCAGGCTCGCTGGT
>CAIWWN010000176.1 GCA_903916355.1 uncultured Burkholderiales bacterium
AAGCCAGCGGGTGCGGTAACTTCGCACGGTTTTGCGATCGATGCCGGTGATGCGGGCGATCTCGCGCCCGGGGGTGTTGCGCTCTAGCAGGGTGTAGACAGTGGCGCGTTGGTTGGGTTTCAAGACATTCACTCCTTGGCCTTCCTTCGGGGAAGGCCAGAACTTGCGTCCTGCCAACAGGTGCCGACGGTGTCGGCTTTGAACCCCTGTCCCCGATCAATTCAGGTGGGGGATTTTGAAGTGGCCAAAGGTGGGGGAATTTGGGTGGCCATCAGGGGGTATGCAGCCTACTACTCGTGCCAAGGAGCTGTCTTTGCCCATCCGTGAGGCGGTTCAATTTATTGAACAACGCATCATGAACAAGGCATCTTTTGATCCTGCCATCGACGAGCGTGAGTTTCGAATCGCGGCTTCGGATACGGCTGAGGCCATGTACTTGCCCAGAGCGCTCAATGCATTGAATAAAGTGGCACCGCATGTTCGGCTTCGTGTGGTGGCAACCGCTCAACCGCTATTGCAGCGCGCACTTTCTGAAGGTCAGGTTGACCTGGCGCTTGGATATTTCCCCGACCTGATGTCTGCAGAATTCGTTCGTAGACGAATTGGGCAGCACGGCTTTGTGTGCATTTGTGGCGCCGATAACCGGCATTTAATTCGAGATTTCAGTCTGAAGAAGTACGTCGAGGCTCGGCACGTGGTTGTGGAGGCCCCGACCCGTACCCAGGGGCTTTTGGAAACCTACGTGCAAAAGCGTGGCATCCACCGCAACGCAGCACTGACAACACCACACTTTATGAGTTTGCCGCAAATCCTCTCTTGCACCGATTTGATCGCTACAGTGCCTGACGCAATTGCAGATGCATTCGCCGACAACCGCAGACTTGCTCAAATGCCTCTGCCGTTTCGTTCACCAGTTTTTGACGCGCATCTGCATTGGAGCAAGAGCGTTAACAATGATCCCGCCCATCGATGGCTGCGTGGGATTCTTTTTGAAGCGTTCGTAAGCCGTTCAAATTAGGATGTTCGTACTTTGCAACAGTTGAAGAGTTCCGAGTGAGCAGACAATTCCAGACCCAAAGCAAACCTTCAGGCTCTAGCCATGACGGGCTGGTTCAACGACACAGCGGGTCTTGACTGAAGAAAAAGTCTAAAAATTGCAAGTAAGCAGGCAATTTGAGTTCCTAAGCGGCAACGCATAGCAATTACCAACATCAAAGCAATTGCCAAAATCAAAGCAAAAAGTTGATAACGGTCATTCGGGTTCCCGCAGGAAATTAGCGCACTCTTAGATTTTGAGAGGTTAGCCTATCCATATCAAGCTGTGGTCATGAATGCAATGTTAGGCTTTGCCTTGACAGGAAATTCAATCCCATGGAGCTTTTATGAAATCTCGTGCAGCCGTAGCCTTCGAAGCAGGCAAACCTTTGCAAATCGTCGAGATCGATGTCGCGCCACCGCGCAAGGGCGAGGTGTTGGTCAAGATCACGCACACCGGCATCTGCCATACCGACGCCTTCACGCTCTCGGGTGATGACCCCGAAGGGCTCTTTCCGGTCGTGTTGGGCCATGAAGGCGCGGGCATTGTGGTCGAGGTGGGCGAAGGGGTCACAAGCGTCCAGCCCGGCGACCATGTGATTCCGCTCTACACCGCCGAATGCGGCGAATGTCTGTTTTGCAAGTCGGGCAAGACCAACCTGTGCGTGGCCGTGCGTGCCACCCAGGGCAAAGGCGTCATGCCCGACGGCACCACGCGCTTTTCTTACCAAGGCCGGCCCCTGTACCACTACATGGGCTGCTCAACCTTTAGCGAATACACAGTTGTGGCCGAGGTCTCGCTGGCCAAAATCCGCCCCGACGCCAATCCAGAGCAAGTATGCCTGCTAGGCTGCGGCGTGACCACCGGGCTGGGCGCGGTCAAAAACACGGCCAAGGTGCAAGAAGGTGACACGGTGGCCGTGTTCGGTTTGGGTGGCATTGGCCTTGCGGTGGTGCAGGGTGCCAAGCTGGCCAAGGCCGGGCGAGTCATTGCCATTGACACCAACCCAAGCAAGTTTGATCTGGCGCGCACATTTGGCGCGACTGACTGCGTCAACCCCAAAGACCACGACAAACCCATTCAGCAAGTCATCGTCGAGATGACAGGCTGGGGCGTGGACCATAGCTTTGAATGCATTGGCAACACCCAAGTTATGCGAGCCGCGCTTGAATGCGCCCATCGCGGCTGGGGCCAGTCGGTCATCATCGGCGTGGCCGGCGCGGGCCAGGAAATTTCCACCCGCCCCTTCCAGCTGGTCACCGGTCGACGCTGGCTGGGCTCCGCCTTTGGAGGCGTCAAAGGCCGAAGTGAACTGCCCGGCATGGTCGAAGACGCCATGACTGGACGCATTGATCTAGCCCCTTTTGTGACCCACACCATGGGGCTGAGAGGCATCAACCACGCCTTCGATTTGATGCACAAAGGCGAGTCCATCCGCTCGGTTGTGCACTTTGAAGGTGGCGCATGAAACGCATCGAACAACATGCCAGCTTTGGCGGTCAGCAAGAAGTCTGGACGCACGCATCCAGCACTCTGGGCTGTGAGATGCGGTTGGGCGTGTACCTGCCAGAGGCCGCCCTGCGCGGCCTCCCGTGCCCTGTGCTTTACTGGCTGTCGGGTCTGACCTGCACCGAGCAAAACTTCATCACCAAAGCGGGTGCCCAGGCGCATGCGGCCCGGCATGGCTTCATTGTGGTGGCGCCAGACACCAGCCCACGCGGCGAAACCGTAGCCAACAGTGCAGCTTACGACTTGGGCCAAGGCGCTGGCTTTTATGTCAACGCTACACAAGCCCCTTGGGCACCGCATTACCGCATGCAGGACTATGTGTCCCAAGAACTGCCCACCTTGATAGAGCAGCACTTTGCTGCGAGCGAAGCACGCGGCATCTTTGGCCACTCTATGGGCGGGCATGGCGCGCTGGTTACAGCGTTGCGCCATCCGGGGCGTTACCTTAGTGTGTCTGCTTTTTCACCCATCGTTGCGCCATCGCAAGTGCCCTGGGGCCAGAAGGCCTTGCAAGCATATCTGGGAGCGGACCCAGAGGCTTGGCGAGCATGGGATGCCGTGGAGTTGGTATCCATTGCGCGCCAAGAAAAGCTGCACTTGCTGGTGGAACAGGGCGAGGCAGACGAGTTTTTATCTCAACTGCGCCCCGAATTGCTGCAAGCGGCCTGCGAGGCCACGGGCCATCCGATGACCCTGCGCATGCAGCCGGGCTATGACCACAGTTACTATTTCATCGCCACTTTCCTTGGCAAACACTTCGATCACCATGCGCAGTATCTCTTCATTTAACTGATCTTAGAGCGGGGCGTCCAAAACAATCGCTTGGCCATGCGGGGTGCGAGCGGCAGCATCTTCCCAGGCATGCTCAAGATCATGAATCTGTTCCGGGGTGCCCAGCTGGTGTTCGATCACCATCTGTTCCAAGGCATTGAGCCAATGCCGGTAATAGTGGTGCCCGTCGTCCTTGTCGCTCAGGGCTTGGGCTTGGCGAATCTCTTGGGTCAGAGCGGCTGCCCACTCAGGCCAAGTGAATACACCTTTCTCATGCAGTTGCAAGGTCATGGCAAACGCATGCGCTTGCCAAGGTTCCGCGAAAACAAAGCCCTCATTCATGGACGGCAATGGCAGACCGCCAGCGCATTGGCGGGCGATGTCACCCAGCGTGAGCTGCGTCGATGGAGGCAACAATTTAGTCATCACAGGACCGCTTCCAAATAGGGTTCCCAGGCGTCCACACTGACCTGCACTTGCGCACCAGCGCCTTCACCCCACAGCTCGGGACCCTCAAACACCACGGTGTAAAGCCATTCAGCATGGGTATTGAAAGGCGGCAGGGATCGGTCAACATGGCTGTCGGGGTAGACATGCGCGCCATGCACCATCGCCACCTTGCCCGTGTGGCCACGCACATAACGCGGCAAGCGAGTGTGGCCTTGCGGGTGGATATTGCGTGCACGCACATGCTGTCCTATCGCAAAACGTGCCGGGCTGGTGGCTTCGCGCAGAGTCGGGGTGCCTGCGGCCAGCGCCGCGTCGACTGTATCCAACTTCAGAACGCGGGCAACGGGGCGAGGTGGGTCTTGCATTTGGCCACGGGACAATTCGCTGGCTGTGACCATGCCGCGTTCCAGTGTCAGTTGCTCAAGTGCTCGAATCCAGATCTCGTAGTAGCTACTGGACAAATAAATGGCGGGCGGCAATGATTCACGGGCGGACCGCGCCAGATCGATGTTCCATTGACCGCTGGCACCCATAGCCACCGTGACAGCCATGGCGCGGCTTTCCCACGACTCATGAAACAAGGACTCATCAGGCTCGGGCATCACCCGGCCAAAGCCTTGCATCCCACCCATGTCATGAACGCCGTTCATGCAAGCTCCGTCAATGCCAAGCCGGTGCCAATCATTGAGTTGCGGGTGACGCGCAGCGCCAACTGCTCTTCGTTCAAATGCTCGGTACCAGGGGGACGCATGGGCAAGACCAGATAGCGCACTTCGGCGGTGGAGTCCCATACCCTGAAAGTGCTTTGCTCGGGCAAGGTCACCCCAAAATCGGCCAGCACGCCGCGCGGATCCATCACCGCCTTGGCTCGGTAGGCTGCGCTTTTGTACCAAACCGGCGGCAAACCCAAAATGGGCCAAGGGTAACAACTGCACAGGGTGCAAACCACCATGTTGTGCACCTCGGGTGTGTTGGCAACAGCCACCATGTGTTCACCTTGCCGACCGCTGTAACCCAGAGAGGCAATGGCTGCGGTGGCGTCTTGGAGAAGCCAATCATGAAAGGCAGCGTCACTCCACGCCTTGGCCACCACACGTGCCCCGTTGTGAGGCCCGACCTCAGTCTCGTAAATTTCAATGATGCGATCAAGCGCAGCCGGGTCCACGTAGCCTTTGCGGGTCAGCAAAGTTTCCAAGGCGCGCACACGCACGTCCATTTCGCTCAAATGGCTGGGCTCATCGGGCCCATGCGTGTGGTGATGGTGATCGGTCAAAAAGGGTCTCCTCAGCAAGCCATGGGCTTAAATGGACAAGAACGCTTGTAAAGATCATAGACAACATTTCGAAATGCTGTGGCCTCTATTCGAATATCGCTGAGCCGCTGGGATGAAAAACCATTTTTTGATTTCAAATGGGCGTGCAGATGGGTTAGAGGGCATTGAAGCAGGGCATAAAGGGTAAGTCCGTAGCGCCTACGTCTTTGCCTTGTTGTGACAGCAAGGTTGTGACCTGCCCACGGTGATGGGTTTGATGATTGAACAGGTGTGAAACCAATACCCATTGCGGGACCGTTCTTTCGTGCCCATCGACCTTGCTCAAGTAGGTGAGAGAGCGGACGAGCCAGTCTGGTGAGAGCGTTGATGTCCAGACCATCAGCCTTTCATCTAGGTGCTCACGCTCAAGGCGCAATTTAGAAAAGCTTCCAAACAAGTCTTGACCCAGCGGCGGTACTTCGCCAGGCTCATGCGTGAATCTGGATAAGAATGCCAAGTCTGCGTAGGCGATGTGGTTCATGGCCCAATGGGCCGTGGTCTATGGCGCGTGGGAAGCTGGGTTTTCAGCTTTGGGGGTATGAAACTGGTGATTCACATGGCGGTCCACTGAGATGCCCTACGACACGATATAAGCCGCAGCCCCGGTCGACATCAAGGTGCCATCCGGCCCCAGAAACTCCATGCGCGCAGAGCCCACGCGCGAGCCGACGCGCAGGCATTGGGCGTGGATGTCGAAATACTCGCCAATGCCAGGGCGCAAATAGTCGATGCGCAAATCGATGGTGCCCAGTTTGGCAAAACGCTCTAGGCGTTTGGCGGGTGACTCGTCCATGTGCTTGGCGGCCAAAGCCGCCATCACCGCCGCACTGCCGATGGCGTCGAGCAACGCACTGATGACGCCGCCGTGAATGCGGTTGTAGGCAAAGTGACCAATCAGCTCGGGCTTCATGACGATGCGGGCAGTGACGCCCTCGGGCGTCACGCTCGTCAGCTTCAAGCCCAGGGTCTGGTTGAAGACAATTTTTTCTTCGTAAATCTGGCGAAACCCTTCCAGGTACTCGGGCTCCAAAATGACGGGGGACGCGGTGCGGTGGGGCATGAGCTGGAAGTGCTTTGGTTGGATTTACAGCGTGGAAAAATCAGGCTTGCGTTTTTGCATGAAGGCACCAAAGGCCTCTTTAGCGGCAGGCTCGCTCAGCATGCGGCCAAAGCTGGCGCCTTCCAGGTCCATTTGCGCCAACACTTCTGCGGTTTGTCCACCCTTCATCAAGCGCTTGGTCGCAATCAAAGAAGACAGCGGCTTGGCCGCCAATTTGCGCGCCTGGGTTTGCGCCATGGCGTTGACTTCGGTGGGCGGCACCACGCGGTTCACCAAGCCCACCTCTTGCGCAGCCTCGGCATAAAAGGGCTCACCGAGCAGCAAGGCTTCAGCGGCGCGGTGGTAGCCGAACATGCGCGGCGCCAAGAGGCTGGAAGCCGCTTCGGGGCACAGACCCAAATTCACAAACGGCATAGAGAACGCGGCGTTGTCACCGGCGTAGACCAAGTCGCAATGGAACAGCAATGTGGTGCCAATGCCCACGGCCGGCCCGGCCACGGCGGCGACCAAGGGTTTTTCAAGCGCTGCGATACCGCGCAAAAAGCGGAACACGCTCGACTCTTGGCTGGACGGCGGGTTGTTTAAAAAGTCAGCGATGTCGTTGCCGGCACTGAAAATCGTTTCATGGCCTTGGATCACCACCACGCGCACAGCGGCGTCACTGCGGGCTTGGTCCACCGCATCGGCCATCACGCCGTACATGACGGACGTGATGGAATTTTTTTTGTCAAGGCGGTTGAAGGTAATGGTCATCACCCCCGCGTCAACGTGGGTCAGGATGTCAGACATGGGGGTTTCCTTAAGGGATACGACTTGGGATTGAACGTTCACGCCAACATCAGTTCACGCGAATCCAGGTTTGGGTGCGGCCCAGAATGGGCGCGCCAATGTAGCCGCGCAGCTCCATCTTTTTACCACCGTCCACCGGGGTCAGGCGCAGGCTGTAGTTTTTGCCATTGCTCGGGTCCAAAATTTTGCCGTCTTCCCACACGTCTTTGCCATCGACTTTCTTGCCGCCGCGGATGATTTCCATGCCGATCTTGGGCTTGCCTTTGCGGTCGTCGGTGCACAGGTTGCACAGCGGATCTTCATCGGGCATGGGCAACAGCGATTTCTCCACCACCCCTGACAGTGTGCCAGCCGCATTCAGGCTGATGCGCACTTCGCCCTTGGGTTTTTTGGTTTCATCGTCAATCGTGTGCCAGGTGCCGATCGGCGTCATTTGCGCGGCGGCGTGGCCGCACAGCAAAGCCAGCGCACTCATCAAGGTGAATTTAGTCATGGTCGTTTCCTGTAGGTTGTCAGTTCAAGCGGGGTCAAGCGAATTCAAGCCAAGGCGGCATCGGTGTCCATCAACACCTCACTGCCTGAGCGGGCGCTGCGGATCAGGCCAGCGGTTTCAGGCAGCAAGCGGGCAAAGTAAAAGCGCGCTGTTTGCAATTTGGCATGGTAGAACGGGTCGGGGCGCTGGGCTGCGGCCTCGGCTTTGGCGATTTCAGCCAAGGCCACTTGCGCCATGCGTGCCCAAAAGTACGAGAACACCAGGTGCCCAGCCACGCGCAAATAGTCGACTGAGGCGGCGCCCACTTCGTCGGCGTTGCTCATGGCTTTCATGCCCAACTCGGTGGTCAGCTGGGTGACTTTTTGGCCAATGTCAGCCAAGGGTTGAATGAACTCGGCCATGGCTACGTTGCCCATTTCGGCTTTCACCAAGGCTTCCACTTGCTTGCCAAATTTCTTCAGCGACGCGCCTTGATTGCCCAACACCTTGCGGCCCAGCAAGTCCAGCGACTGGATGCCGTTGGTGCCCTCGTAAATCATGTTGATGCGGGCATCGCGCACATGCTGCTCCATGCCCCATTCTTTGATGTAGCCGTGGCCACCGAACACCTGCTGGCATTGGGTGGTGGCGCTGTAGCCGTTGTCGGTCAAAAAGGCTTTGACGATGGGCGTGAGCAGGGCCAGGATATCGGCGCTCTCAACGCGCACAGCCTCGTCGGAATGGTGCAATTCTTTGTCGAGCAACAAGGCGCAGTAGCAGGCCAAGGCGCGACCGCCTTCGGCATAGGCTTTGGCCGTCATCAGCATGCGGCGCACATCGGGGTGCACGATGATCGGGTCGGCCGCTTGGCCCGGGGCCTTGACCCCGCTGAGCGAGCGCATTTGCAGCCGGTCTTTGGCATAAGCCAGCGCGTTTTGGTAGGCCACTTCGGTCAAGCCGAGCGACTGGTTGCCCACGCCCAAGCGCGCGCCGTTCATCATCACAAACATCGCGGCCAAGCCTTTGTGGGGCTGGCCCACCATGACACCGCTGGCACCGTCGAGCACCATTTGGCAAGTGGCGTTGCCGTGGATGCCCATCTTGTGCTCCAAGCCACCGCAGTAAATGCCGTTGCGTTCGCCCATGGTGCCGTCAGCATTCACGTTGAATTTAGGCACAAGAAACAAGCTGATGCCTTTGTTGCCGGCCGGCGCATCAGGCAGGCGGGCCAGCACCAGGTGCACGATGTTGGGCGCCAAATCGTGTTCGCCTGCGCTGATGAAAATCTTGGCGCCGGTCAAGCGGTAACTGCCATCGGGTTGCGGCTCGGCCTTGGTGCGCAGCAGGCCCAGGTCGGTGCCGCAGTGTGGCTCGGTCAGGCACATGGTGCCGGTCCATTCGCCGCTGGAGAGCTTGGGCAGGTACAGGTCTTTTTGTGCGTCGGTGCCGTGCGCATGCAAGCAGGCATAAGCCCCGTGCGACAGGCCGGGGTACATGGTCCAGGCCTGGTTGGCCGAGTTGAGCATTTCAAAAAAGCATTGGTTCACCACCAGCGGCAGGCCTTGACCGCCGTACTGCGGATCACCACTCAGCGCTGGCCAACCGCCAGCCACATACTGTTGGTAAGCCGCTTTAAAGCCTGTGGGCGGTGTGACCTCGTGGGTCGTGCGGTCGAGCGCGCAGCCTTCGGTATCGCCAGAGATATTCAGCGGGAACACCACTTCGGCCGCGAACTTGCCGCCTTCCTCAAGCACGGCATTGACCGTGTCAACATCGGTGTCGGCAAACAAAGGCAGGGCTTTGAGCTCATCGTCCAGGTGCAGCAACTCGTGCAGCACAAATTGCATATCGCGCAGGGGTGGGTTGTAAACAGGCATGGGAACTCCGAAAGAAATGAATATCCAAGAAAAAAAGAGGGGGTCAGCGCGCCGCGGTCGCCATGTAGCGCGCGCAAATTTGCGCAAAGCCTTTGCGCGCACGCTCTGCAGCGCCGGGGTTGCGCAAGAAACGAGCTTCGTAATGCAGGGCCAAAATCAAGCCGTGAATTTCAAACGCAATTTGCCTGGCATCGGCTTGCGGATCGAGCTGCTGCAAACTTTGCGCGATCTCGATGGCACGGCGCAAAGCGTCTTGCCAGGTGTTGACGGTGGAGGCCAGTGCATCGCGCACCGGTCCGGGCCGGTCGTCAAACTCGACCGCACCGCTGATGTAGATGCAACCCGAGTCGATTTCGGTCGAGGTGCGTAGCATCCAGTTGTCAAACAAGGCTTTGAGACGCGGCAGGCCGCGCTCTTGTTGCAGCGCGGGGTAAAACACCTCATGCTCAAAACGGTCGTGGTATTCGCGGATGACTGAAATTTGCAATTCTTCGCGCGAGCCAAAATGGGCAAACACACCCGACTTGCTCATGCCCGTGACCTCGGCCAAAGCGCCGATAGACAAACCTTCCAGGCCGATTTGCGAAGCCAGACCCAGCGCCGCCTCGACGATCGCCGCCTTGGTTTGCCGGCCTTTGTGCAAGACGCGGCCAGCCCCCTCTACGCGAAGCGGAACGACAGAAACAGGAGTGGATGCTGTGGCCATGGATTTCAAAAAAGAACGATCGTTCTATTCTGCACGAAAATCCGTGACTTTTCAGCGCCACCCAGATCAGGGTTTGTTCTAGGTGGCGTTTGAAGAGATCACCGGCGTGCGCCTTGCACGCACGCCGGTTTCAAACGGGCTGTCTTAAAAGCTTAAGGCAGCAGTTTGAAAGGAATCACCTTTTGGCTTTGCTCGCCCAGGCCTTCAATGCCCAGGGTCATCACATCGCCCTTTTTCAAGAACACGGGTGCAGGCTGGCCGTCTTTCTTGATGCCCATGCCCACGCCCGGAGGCGTGCCGGTGGTGATGATGTCACCCGGCTCCAAGGTCATGAACTGGCTGACATAGCTGACCAATTTGGCCACGCCAAAAATCATGGTCTTGGTGCTGCCGCTTTGCATGCGCTCACCATTCAAGTCGAGCCACATCGACAGGGCTTGCGGGTTCGGCACTTCGTCACGCGTCACCAGCCAAGGACCGATGGGGCCGAAGGTGTCGCAACCCTTGCCCTTGTCCCACGTGCCGCCGCGTTCGAGTTGGTATTCACGCTCGCTCACGTCGTTGATGGTGCAGTAACCGGCCACATAACCCAGCGCGTCCTTTTGCGAAACGTAACGCGCGCGGGTGCCAATCACCACGCCGAGTTCCACTTCCCAATCGGTTTTCTTGGAGCCCTTGGGCAACATCACGTCGTCGTTTGGACCTTGGATGCAGCTGGTGGTCTTCATGAAGACGATCGGCTCTTTAGGGATCGGCATGCCGGACTCGGCTGCGTGGTCGGCGTAGTTCAAGCCAATGGCGATGAATTTACCGGTGTGCGCCACCGGGCTGCCCATGCGGGGCTTGCCGCGCACCAAAGGCAGTTTGTCGGTTTTGACTTTGGCCAGTTTGGCCAAGGCTTTGTCCGAGAGTTGATCGGGCGTGACGTCTTTGATCACGCTGCTCAGGTCACGCAGACGGCCATCGGCGTCGATCAGACCGGGTTTTTCTTTGCCAACTTGGCCATAACGAACGAGTTTCATGCACGGAGCCTTTCAGGAAAAATCAAATGGTAACGCGTTAGAGGCAACGCGCTGTGAAAAATCAATAGGTGGAACGTCCACCCGACAAGTCGAACACCGCGCCAGTGGAGAACGAACAGTCTTCGGTACACAGCCAGGTGACCATGGCCGCCACTTCTTCAGGCTGACCAAAGCGACCCATGGGAATTTTGGACAACATGAACTGAATGTGCTCTGGCGTCATTTGGTCAAAGATCGCGGTTTTGACCGCGGCCGGCGTGACGCAGTTGACGCGCACGCCGGTGTCGGCCAACTCTTTGCCCAGCGACTTGGTCAGCGCAATCACCGCCGCCTTGCTGGCGCTGTAAGCGCTGGCGTTGGGGTTGCCGTCTTTGCCCGCCACCGAGGCGATGTTCACGATGCGACCAAAAGCACGGCCGCGCATGTGCGCCGAGAGTTCACGGCAGCAATAGAACAAGCCATTCAAATTCACTTCCATCACCTGGCGCCAAGCGTCCACCGGGTAGTCCCACACTTTGACGTTGGGGCCGGTGATGCCGGCGCAGTTCACCAACGCGTCTACTGGCGCCAGCGCCACCGTGGTTTGGGTGGCGTGCACCACCGAGGCGTGATCGGCCACATCCACTTGCACGCAATGCACCACAGCGCCAGGGTGCTCGGTTTGGAGTTGCGCTGCGGCAGCTTGCATGCCTTGGGCATCGCGATCCCACAGTGTGACCTGCGCGCCTGAAGCGAGCATGCGCTGGGCAATGGCAAAGCCCAAGCCAGTCGCGCCGCCAGTGATCACGCCGTGACGGCCCTTCATGTCGAGTTGGTTCATTGCAGTGCTTTCGTTAAATGGTCATGCCGCCGTCCACCATATAGGCGTTGCCGGTGGCGAAAATAGATTCATCGGACGCCAGGAAGGTGATGATGGGGGAGATCTCATGCGCCTGCGCCAAGCGGCCCATGGGCTGGCGGTTGATGAAGTCTTTGCGCGCCTGCACCGGATCGGCGTAGCTGTTGATGCGGTCTTGCAGCGAGGGCGTATCGACCGTGCCGGGGCAAATGCAATTGCAACGAATGCCTTGCTTGACGTAATCGGCCGCCACGCTCTTGGTCAAACCAATGACTGCGGCTTTGCTGGTGCCGTAGACAAAACGATTGGGCAGGCCGCGCACGCTGGAGCACACGCTGGCCATGTTGATGATGCTGCTGCTCTGGCCCGTGGCCTGGAACTGCGCCAGCATCTTGGGTACCACGGCCTGAATCATCCAGAACTGCGAACGCACGTTCAGGTTGAAGGCAAAGTCCCAATCCTCGTCGGTGGCGTCCAAGATGGGGCCGTTGTGCACGTAGCCCGCGCAATTGAAGACGATGTCGATCTTGGGCAATGCCGCGACCTGGGCTTGAATCGCGCTCTTGTTCATCACATCGAGCACGGCCGTGTGCACGCCGGCCACACCGTCGTAGTCTTTCAACAGTGCGGCGTTCACGTCGGTCGCGTACACCGTGGCGCCTTCGGCCGCCATGCCCAACACGGCGGCTTTGCCGATGCCTTGACCGGCGGCGGTCACCAAGGCTATTTTTCCTTGCAATCTCATGGGTTCTCCTGAATGTGAAGCGACAGTGGCGCGATGGCTCAAGGCGGAGATCGATCGGGTTTATCCTGATGATGAAGGCCTTGACGCCAGCGCGGGTTGCATGCCACCATTGTGCAATTGGTCGGACCAATTTACCCATACGTATATTCCCTGACTTTTTCTAATTACCGAATGAATTCACCTGCTCAAGAACCCCAACGCCTGTACCGCCAGCTCGCCCAGCAACTGCGCGACTGGGTGCTGGCCAGCGGTTTTGCGCCAGGCGAGCGTTTGCCCGCTGAGCGCGACTTGGCTGCGCAATGGGGCGTGAGTCGCTCCTCGCTGCGCGAAGCGGTGATTGCGCTGGAGGTCGAGGGCGCGATCGAAGTGCGCACCGGCTCGGGCATTTATGTGACGGCCTTGGCTCTCACGCCCGCGCCCAACCCTCGCACTGGCGCTGCAGGCCCCAGCGATTGGGGCCCTTTGGAAGTCATGCAAGCGCGTGAATTGATCGAGTCCGAAATGGCCGCGCTTGCCGCTGTGCACGCAAGCCGCAGCGATCTGCAAGCCCTGGCCAAAGCCCTGACGCAAATGAAAAAAGACATTGCGCGCAACCAGGTGCCACGCCACGGCGACGAAGCTTTTCACATGGCCATTGCCAAGGCCTGCGGCAACAGCGTGCTGCTCGACACCTTGCACGGTTATTGGCAAGCACGCAATGGCGCTATTTTTGAGCGCTTGAGCGACTACTTTGAAAAACCTGCTTCTTGGCAAACCGCCTTGACCGAACACGAAACCATTTACCAAGCCCTGTGCGAACACGACGCGTCCGCTGCCAAACGGGCCATGAAACACCACCTCAAGCAAACCCACAAACGCTACAACGCCCATTGGCACAGCCTGTGACTATTGCAAGAACTTAATTTTGAAAGACCCCATGCAAACCTTCATTCGCCTCCATCCCGCCGACGACGTGGTCATTGCCCGCAGCCAACTCATGAGCGGCAGTCAGGTGGAGGGCATTGCCGTGCGCGGTCTGATTCCACCGGGTCACAAAATCGCCACCCGGGCACTGGCGGCGGGCGAGCCCGTGCGCCGCTACAACCAGATCATTGGTTTTGCCAGCCAGACCATTGGCCCGGGCGAGCATGTGCATGTGCACAACCTGAACATGGGCGCAGAGAAAGGCAACTTTGCCCGCGACTACGCTTTTTGCGCCGATGTGAAACCCGATGCGCCGCGTCGCCATGCCACTTTCCAAGGCATCGTGCGCGCGGACGGGCGCGTGGCCACGCGCAATTACATTGGCATTTTGTCGAGCGTGAACTGTTCGGCCACGGCCGCGCGCGCCATTGCCGACCATTTTTCCAAACACACCAACCCTGCGGCCCTGGCCGATTTCCCGAACATCGACGGCGTGGTGGCTTTGACCCACGGCACCGGTTGCGGCATGGACACCGGTGGCACCGGCATGCAACTGCTGGAGCGCACGCTGGCCGGTTACGCCACCCACGCCAACTTTGCTGGCGCCGTGGTGGTGGGCCTGGGCTGTGAGGCCAACCAACTGCAAACCTGGCTGGCGCACAGCGGCCTGCAAGAAGGCAACACCTTGCACACCTTCAACATCCAAGACACAGGAGGCACGGCCAAAACCGTGGCCAAGGGCATTGAATTCGTCAAACGCATGTTGCCTGCGGCCAATGCGGTGCAGCGCGTGCCCTGCAGCGTGGAACACATTGTGGTGGGCCTGCAATGCGGCGGCTCGGACGGCTACTCGGGCATCAGCGCCAACCCCGCGCTGGGCGCGGCAGTGGACCTTTTGGTGCAGCACGGCGGCACGGCCATCTTGAGTGAAACGCCTGAAATTTACGGCGCCGAGCACTTGCTGACGCGCCGCGCGGTGCGCCGCGAGGTGGGCGAAAAACTGGTGCAGCGCATCCGCTGGTGGGAGCATTACACCGAGATCAACCAAGGCGAGATGAACAACAACCCCTCGCCCGGCAACAAGGCGGGCGGCTTGACCACCATCTTGGAAAAATCACTGGGCGCTGTGGCCAAGGGCGGCACCAGTAATCTGCAAGCCGTGTACGAGTACGCCGAGCCGGTCAAAGCGCATGGCTTTGTCTACATGGACACACCGGGCTACGACCCGGTCAGCGCCACCGGCCAGGTGGCGGGCGGGGCGAACGTGATTTGCTTCACCACCGGGCGCGGCTCAGCCTATGGCTGCGCGCCCTCGCCTTCGCTCAAACTCTCGACCAATACGGCGCTGTGGCAAAAGCAAGAAGACGACATGGACATCAACTGCGGCGAGATCGTGGACGGCACCACGTCGATCCAGGCCATGGGCGAAAAAATCTTCCAGCACATCTTGGAATGTGCCTCGGGCCAGCCCAGCAAGAGCGAGCTGCACGGCTACGGGCAAAACGAGTTCGTGCCTTGGCAAGTGGGTGCGGTGATGTAAGCCGCACCCTGTTTATTCGCCCTCACCTTCTTTTTGATTCACCCTCTTTATTGCTCACATTCTCATGAACCACGTCATTCCCGCCTCTGAACTCGAAACCCAAATCACCGCCCTGTTTGTCAAAGCCGGCGCCAGTCCAGCCAACGCCCAGCAGGTCGCCGCCAATTTGGTCATGGCCAATTTGAGCGGACACGATTCGCATGGCGTGGGCATGGCACCGCGCTATGTGGACGCGATTTTGGAAGGCAACCTCTCGCCCAACACCAATGTGGCCGTCAAGGTCGACACCGGCATGCTGCTGGGCCTGGACGGCCAGCACGGCTTTGGCCAAGTGGTGGGCGTGCAGGCCATGGCCATGGCGTTTGAGCGCGTGGCCCAGCACGGGGCTTGCATCATGTCGCTATCGAGCTCACACCATTTAGGGCGTATCGGTCACTTTGCCGAAATGGCTGTGGCCAAGGGCTGGGTGTCGTTGCATTTTGTCAGCGTGTTCTCGCGCCCGGTGGTGGCGCCGTTTGGTGGCGCGGACGGGCGCTTTGGCACCAACCCTTGCTGCATCGGCATTCCGCTGGGTTTGGGTTCCAGCGCGCAAGAGCCGTTTGTCTTGGACTTTGCCACCAGCCGCGTGGCCCAAGGCAAGATGCGGGTCGCGCACAACGAGGGCCGCGAAGTCAAGCCCGGCACCTTGATCGACGAACATGGCCACCCCACCAACCGGCCCGGCGTGGTGGTGGTGCCGCAAAGCAATGGCCGCATGGGCGCGCTGCTTCCGTTTGGCGAATACAAAGGCTTTGGCCTGGCGGTGGCCTGCGAGCTGCTGGGCGGCGCCTTGAGCGGCGGCGGCACCTGGCACAAGGAAGCGGACGGTCGCCGTGCCGTGCTCAACAGCATGCTGACCATCGTCATTGACCCCGCACGCCTGGGCACGCAAATGAGTTTTGCACAGGAGTCGCTGGCCTTCATTGAGTGGCTGCGCCAAAGCCCTGATGCGCCGGGCAGCGACGGGGTGACCTTGGCCGGCGAACCCGAACGCGCTGCGCGCGCCGATCGATTGAAAAACGGCGTGACGGTGGACGACGCGACTTGGCAAGAAATTCAAGCTTCGGCGCAGAAATTGGGGCTCACGCTTTAAGTCATGCAGTTTTTGGGATATGCCCGCAAGGAATCCGTTTTCTATGACGCACTGATTCGGTCAAGTACGCCGTTGTGCCCTTGGAGATCCAGGAAGGCTTCAGGCCCAAAGCGGCCTTTTAGGCTACACCATCGCAAGCCAGGTATGCCGAGTTTGCGGTCGTACAGATCCGCTTTCCAATTGACTAAATCGCCAATAAAATTGATGCTTGACACATTCGTAAGCGGTCGAAGTTTGATGCCAAGGTCAACAATATATCGACACATTGGAGAGAAGAATGGCAACTGTTGAGAAGGTGAAGGGGCCTGCGTCTTACTTCCCATCCATCGAGAATAAATATGGTAAAAAAATTGAGCATTGGCTAAACCTAGTTGGCAAGCTAAATGGTATGAAACACATGGAAATGGTTGCTTGGCTGAAGTCAGAACATAGCTTGGGTCACGGGCACGCAAATGCGATCGTTGCGCACGTGCTCGCATCAAAGGTCAAATGAAGAATGCAAAGTCAAGTCAGGCGCCTGTCATCGGCCTAACCCTTCGCTCAAGCCGATCCGCTTCGGCAAGGCCCACTGGCTGCCGATAGCCCAGTACCATGTTGCTCTCTTCGGTTCTGCTCCCGCGACACAACGGCTGTTTCTACTCGTAAAAATTTAAAAATTACAAGCCAGTATTTGCTCAAGGCAGAGGTTCCGGTCACCTCGGGAAAGTAGCACCTTCAGTGCCGTTTCGCTTCAGCTTCGACACCCCGATTTATTAATCGAACAATTCCGAATGCGTTCCTGTACGAACAAAAACAACCAA
>CAIWWN010000177.1 GCA_903916355.1 uncultured Burkholderiales bacterium
GACAACTCATGGGCCACCACATAGTCGATCTCACCCAGACTCAAATGAATCAGTCGCCAATTGAGCCGAATCGCCCCGTCCACCCGCGCGCTGCCCCAGCGAGTGCCGGCATTGGACAGGCTGAGTTTTTTCCACTGCACCCCGAGCAAAGGCGCAAAGTGATTCAGCCGCATTTCAAATAAGCTGCGCGCCTGGCGCATCAACCAGGCCTGCACACAGTCCCTGATTTGCACGTCACTGGCCAGGCCCGAAACCCCAATGTGCAAGGCCTCCGGTTCTCCCTGTACCAACTGGGCGCTGCCTTGCGCCGGGTCAATGCGCAGCAGAACCTGCCGCCCCAAATAAGGGAACAGCGTCCCATCTTGCCAGGCGATCCGGCTGTGCGTATCTTGCTGATGGCGCTCTTGGGACTCGGTCAGCTTGCGCAAGATCCAAACACTTTTTTCGTGCAAGGCGGCGTCCACCTCTTTGAGCGAAACCCACTTGGGCGCACGCACCACCAAACCGTCAGGCCCGATGCTGAAACCAATGGTTTTGCGCTTGGCACGGGCAAAGGCATAAGCGATGTGCACGCCCTGAAACACCACGGCGCGATTGGCCTGGGGGTGCGCAAACTGCACAGGACCCAAGGCTTGGGTCAAGGTTTGTTCGGGCGCCTCAAACACCGGAAAGGTGACGGGGACGGGAATGGCCACAGAGAGTGGCGCCGGCCCGACTACCTGCGATTCAGTGTCGAACAGGTCCAGAACGAACTGAAACGGCGAACGCATGGTGCTGTGCCTTCAAGCGTAGGCCTCGGGGTCGAGGCGGCGCATTTCGGCCTCGATCCAGGCTTGCACTTCTTGCATCAGTTCGTCGGGCTCACGGCCGACGCTGGGAATCGGTTTGCCGATCGAGATGTCGACCACGCCCGGTTTTTTGATGAAGGCTTTGGTCGGCCAACATTTGGCCGAAGTCACCGCGATCGGAATCACCGGCACGCCGGCTTCAATCGCCAAGCGGGTGCCGCCCGTTTTGTACTGTCCCACCTGGCCGCGTGGGATGCGGGTGCCTTCAGGAAACATGATGACCCACACGCCTTCGCCCATCAGCCGTTTGCCCTGCGTCACCACCTTGGCAAAAGCTTGCGAACGCTGACCGCGGTCGATGTGGATCATGTCCATACGCGCCATGGCCCAGCCAAAAAAGGGCACGCGCAGCAACTCTTTTTTGAACACATAGGCCAAAGGGTGCGGCATCAAGGCGGGCATGACAAAGGTCTCCCAAGTCGACTGGTGCTTGACCAGCAAGACCGCAGGGTCTTTGGCGCCTTGGGGCAAATTTTCCATGCCCGTGACACGGTTTTGAATGCCCAAAATGAAGGTGCCGCTGTGTACCGCCATGCGCAGCCAACCGGCACACCACCAGTAAATGCGGGTGCTGCTGGCGAAGTAGGAAAACACCACCACAAACAGCGCCCAAGGGATCACCGTGATGATCAACCACAGCACATGAAGAACGGATCGAATCAGATTCATGGTTTCAGTTCCTAGTCCTCAGAGGGCTGCAGACGAGGTGGCCGCTGCAGTCAACCAATCGGTGACAAAGCCATCCAGATCAAGGTGCATGCGGGTGTGCGCAGGGTAATCAGCCGGCAGCGTGTGACCTCGCAAGCCCATGGCCTTGCCGGTCAGCACCAGGTGCGGCCGGCAACCACTGGCCTGCGCCGCTTGCATGTCGCGCAAACTGTCGCCGACAAAGGGCACGCCGTCCAGCGTGATGCCATAGCGCTCGGCGATTTGTTCGAGCAGGCCCGGCGCGGGTTTGCGGCACAGGCAGGCTTCGTCGGGGGCGTGCGGACAGTAAAAAATGGCATCGATGCGGCCGCCCACCTTGGTCAGCTCTTTGTTCATCTGCGCATGGATCGCGTTGAGCGAGGCCACATCCATCAAGCCACGGCCCAAGCCCGACTGGTTGGTGGCCACCACCACGTGGTAGCCCGCATGGTTCAAACGGCCAATGGCTTCGAGTGCACCCTCGATCGGGTGCCACTCGTCGGGTGACTTGATGAACTCGTCACTGTCCACATTGATCGTGCCGTCGCGGTCCAGAATGACGAGTTTAATGCTCATGGCGTGTTTCGGCTCAAGCGGCCAAACGGGACAAGTCGGCCACGCGGTTCATCGCCACATGCAACGACTTGAGCAGGCCTTGGCGGTTCAGGCGCAAGTCCATTTCTTCGGCATTCACCATCACGTCGTCAAAGAAGGCATCCACGGGCGAGTGCAGCGCGGCCAGCGTTTGCAAGCTGGCGGTGTAGTCGCCGGCTTGAAACTGCGCCTCGGATTCGGGCAGCAATTTTTGCATGGCGGCGTAGAGGTTTTTCTCGGCGTCTTCTTGCAGCAGCAAAGGGTTCACATGCGCGTCCACGTCACCGGCTTTTTTCAGGATGTTGCTGATGCGCTTGTTGGCGGAGGCCAGCGCCGGGCTTTCGGGCAGGGCGGCAAAAGCGCGCACCGCGGACAGGCACCGACCGACTTGGCCCAGGCGCGCAGGGCGCAGCGCCATCACGGCATCGACCTCTTGCGCGCTGAAACCCTGCTCGCGCAGACTGCCGGACAGGCGGTCGTAAATGAATTCGCTCAACCCGCTGGAGGCGTCGGTGATCTTGTCGCCAAAGACGGGAATGCACAGCGCCAGCAAATCGGGCAGGCCCAAGGCCAGGTCTTTTTCGATCAGCATGCGAATCACGCCCAGGGCATGGCGGCGCAGCGCAAACGGGTCTTTGTCACCCGTGGGCACGTTGCCGATGCCGAACATGCCGACCAGGGTTTCCAGCTTATCCGCCAAGGCCACAACCACGCCGATGTCGTTGCTGGGCAACTCGTCGCCCGCAAAACGCGGGCGGTAATGGTCGCCAATGGCGTTGGCCACGGCGTCGCTCAGGCCATCGTTCTTGGCGTAGTAGGTGCCCATGATGCCTTGCAGCTCCGGGAATTCGCCCACCATGTCGGTCAGCAAATCGGTCTTGGCCAAACGCGCGGCCAACTCGGCCGACTGAGCCAAGGCATCACCACCCAGTTGCTGGCCGATGGCTTGGGCAATGGCGCAAACACGCGCCATGCGCTCGCCTTGCGTGCCCAGCTTGTTGTGATAAACGACCCTGGACAGGCCTTCGACGCGCGATTCGAGGGTCTTTTTGCGGTCCTGGTCAAAGAAAAATTTGGCGTCGGCCAGGCGCGGGCGCACCACGCGCTCGTTGCCACCGATCACGGCCGATGCATCGTCTGGCGTGATGTTGCTGACCACCAAAAACTGGTGCGTCAACTTGCCTGCAGCGTCGAGCAGCGGGAAGTATTTTTGGTTGGCCTTCATCGTCAGAATCAAGCACTCTTGCGGCACTTCCAGAAACTGCTTTTCAAATTCGCAGATCAGCACGTTGGGGCGTTCGACCAAGGCGGTGACTTCGTCCAGCAAGGCCTCGTCGTCGATCGGGCGCACACCGCCGCCAACTTGGGCAGCGGCAGCTTGCAGTTGGCGCACGATCTCGGCGCGGCGCTCGGCAAAGCTGGCGATCACAGCGCCATCGGTTTTCAAGACTTGGTCGTACTGGTCGGCATGCGTCAGCACCAGGGGCGAGACTTTGGCTTCAAAGCGGTGGCCTTGCGTGCTGTTGCCCGCCGTCAGGCCCAGCGCCTTGACCGGCACCACGGCGGTGCCGTACAGGGCGATCAGGCTGTGCGCCGGGCGCACAAAATTCACGCTCGACCAACCGGGCAGCTCACAGTCGGTCTCCAGTTGGTACTGCATGACCTTGGGGATCGGCAGCTTGGCCAGCGCTTCGTCCAGCGCCTTTTGCAGGCCCACGTGCAGCGAAGCACCTTTGACCACGCTGTCGTAATACAAGGCTTCACCTTTGCCGTCAGGCGCGCGCTTCAAAGCCGCCACGGCTGCGGCCGGATCGCTCAGGTCAGCGCCCAGCGCTTGCAGCTTTTTCAGCAAGGCAGGGCTGGCATTGCCAGCGGCGTCCAGGCCCACAGCCACAGGCATCAGCTTTTGCTGCACGCCCTTGTCGGCGGCTCGCGCCCACACGCTCGTCACATGCGCGGCCAAGCGGCGCGGGGAAGCAAAGGCGGTGACTTGCGACTCGGCGCCAGCCAGGCCTTGGGCGCGCAGTTGTTCCACCAAGGTGCCTGCAAAGGATTCACCTAACTTGTTCAGCACCTTGGGTGGCAGTTCTTCTACAAACAGTTCAACGAGTAAGTTTTGTGTTGTCATGATCTTGCTCACGCGGCTTTCTTGGGCATTTGCGCAACCCATTCACGCGGGGCCATCGGGAAGTCCAGACGTTCGCGGCTTTCGTAATAACTCTGCGCCACGGCGCGTGCCAGATTACGGATGCGGCCGATGTAGGCGGCACGCTCGGTCACGCTGATCGCGCCACGCGCGTCCAGCAAATTGAAGGTGTGCGCGGCCTTGAGCACCTGCTCGTAGGCGGGCAGTGCCAGTTGTTTGGTAATCAGGTTTTGTGCCTGCTTTTCGTGGGCGCTGAAGGCGACGAACAAGAAGTCGGCATCTGAGTGCTCGAAGTTGTAGGCGGATTGCTCCTGCTCGTTTTGCAGGTACACGTCGCCATAGCTCAGGGTGTCGGTCCACTTCAGGTTGTAGACGTTGTCCACGCCCTGCAAATACATGGCCAGACGCTCCAGGCCGTAGGTGATCTCACCGGTGATGGGTTTGCAGTCGATGCCACCCACTTGCTGGAAGTAGGTGAACTGCGTGACCTCCATGCCATTGAGCCAGACTTCCCAGCCCAGGCCCCAGGCGCCCAGCGTGGGGTTTTCCCAGTCGTCTTCGACAAAGCGGATGTCGTTCTTCTTCAAGTCAAAACCCAGCGCCTCGAGCGAGCCCAGGTACAACTCCAAAATGTTGCTGGGTGCGGGCTTCAAAACCACCTGGTATTGGTAGTAGTGCTGCAAACGGTTCGGGTTCTCGCCATAGCGGCCGTCTTTGGGGCGGCGGCTGGGTTGCACATAGGCGGCTTTCCAAGGCTCAGGGCCAATGGCGCGCAAAAAAGTGGCGGTGTGGCTGGTGCCGGCACCGACTTCCATGTCGTAGGGCTGGAGCAAGGCGCAGCCCTGGGCGTCCCAGTACTGCTGCAATTTGAGAATGATTTGCTGAAAGGTCAACATGAGCAGGGGCCTTGCACTTTCAAAGGCGCGTGGCCAGAAGGTAAATAAGGGGCAACTGAGCAAGGGCATGCAGGTCATGCGTCGCGCCCAGTCGACAACCAACCATTTTACGGCGCAACCGGGGCTTTGCCGCGCTGTTTTGAGGCTTGTGCGCGCCACGCCCAAGCGCACACGCACAGGCACAGTGCCCACAAAGGCTTCAAGCCCCAATGCCCGGCCCACCACGCATAGGGCGTGAGGCCGATGCGCCCTTCAAATGGCCCACTCAGCTCACCCCTTGTGTGGCGCGCCAACTGGGCCTGAACTCGGCCCTGGTGGTCGATGATGGCGGTAGCGCCGGTGTTGGTGGCGCGCAGCATGGGGCGCTGCAACTCGATGGCACGCATGCGTGAAATATTCAAATGCTGATCAATAGCAATCGTATCGCCAAACCAGGCGATGTTGCTGACATTGACCAGGGCGGTCGGGGTGTCGTCGGGTGCAACGCCTGAGCTGTGCGGCTCAGGCGGCACCAAGGCTGCCGCCAACTCTTCGCCAAATAAATCTTCGTAACAAATATTCGGCGCCAAACGCTGGTTCTGCCACGCCAGGGCAGGCTGACGCGCAGCGCCACGCCGAAAATCACCCAGCGGAATGTGCATGAGATCGATAAACCAATGAAACAGCGGCGGAATGAATTCGCCAAAAGGAACCAAATGCTGTTTGTCGTAGCGATACGCCGGTGCCTGTGTCCCGCCCAGGCGGATCACCGCATTGCTGTACCCAGCTTCGTAACTGCCCATGGGCATGCCCACCAGGGCAAGTTGCTCGGGATGTTCGGCGTAGCGCTGCGTCAACTGCGCCCAATAACCCTGGGGCAAACTGGACGGCAACAAAGGAATGGCGGTTTCGGGGGCGATCACCAAAGGGGCCTGGTTGTCTTGCAAGCGCGCGCCATACCAAGAGAGGGCTTCTTCCAGGCCCCGACCGGGGATGAATTTCTCGTCTTGCGCGATATTGCCTTGCAGCAAGCGCACCTGGGCCAGCCCCGCGCTCTGGGTCCAGTCGCCGCGAAACTGCTGCCACGCCCAAGGCGCGCAGAGCAACACGCTACCGACCAAGCCCAAAGTGAGGCTGCTGCGCCAAGGCGAGGGCCGAAACACCCACACGCTCAAAGCCATGGCAATTGCCGCAGCCAGGGCGCCGACGCCATAGACGCCGACCCACACGGCGTAGCCCTGCAGCCCACTGTCCACATGCGCATAACCGATCGCGCCCCATGGAAAGCCGGTGAACCATTGGCCGCGCATGAGTTCAGCCAAAGTCCAGACCGTGGCAAAACACACACTGCCACGCCACCACAAGGCCGGCCCGTGAACACCCCGCATGAGCATCAGCCACACGCCACAGGCAGCGGCGTAGTACAGCGCCAAGGCAGCTGCCAAGGCCGCCACCGCGGCCGCGGCCAAAACGCTGGGCATGCCGCCATAGACATGCATGGAGATGAAGAGCCACCAGAAAGTGGCGCACAGCCAACCCGAGGCAAACCACCAACCCACGCGAAAGCCCCGCAGCCATAGCTTTTTGAGATCAGTGTCTTGCCCATGGCTGTGCTCGAGCAGCAACAGGCCGCACAAAATGACCATGCACAGAATTTGAAGGGCGCCATGCGCTTGTCCCGAAGCGTCGGCCAGGGACGCCGCTTGTCCGGCGCCGGCCAGCAGGGCCACAAAAACTTGAATCCTGCGCGAAGTCAAGCTCTGGCGCACGGACTCGAACATCAGGCCTTGGGCGACGGAGCGACGGGCGAGACTTTGAACCAGCGCACGGCACCACCTTTGGTGTGCAGGACCACGAAATCTAAACCGGCCAGGGTATGGCGCTCACCGCGCTTGGGCACGTGACCCATCGCGTGGGCGATCAGGCCGCCGATGGTGTCAAAGTCGTAACTGCTTTCATCTTCTTTGTCGGGCGTCAAGCGCACGCCAAATGCTTCGGCCACCCGCTCAACGGCCGTATCGCCGCTGACACGAAAGCTCTTGTCGGGCAGACCAAAAATATCGCCCTCATCGTCGACGATGTCGAACTCGTCTTCGATTTCACCGACGATTTGCTCCAGCACATCTTCGATGGTGATCAAACCGGCGGTACGGCCAAACTCGTCAATGACGATGGCCAAATGGTTACGGTTGTCGCGAAACTGCCGCAGCAAGTCGTTCAGTCCCTTGCTTTCGGGGACAAACACCGCGGGACGCAACAGGGCACGAATATTCAACTCAGGGGCGCGCTGCAATTTGAGCAAGTCCTTGGCCATCAAAATGCCAATGATGTTTTCACGGTCGCCCTCGTGCACAGGGAAGCGGGAATGCGCCGTCTCAATCACTTGGTGCAGCAACTCGTCAAAGGGCGCATCAATCGACAGCAAGTCCATGCGGGGCGCGGCCACCATGACATCGCCGGCGGTCATGTCGGCCATGCGGATCACGCCTTCGAGCATGAGTCGGCTTTCGCTGTTGATGATGTGGTGATGCTCGGCATCAGCGAGTGTGGCGATCAATTCATCCGTCGAGTCGGGGCCGGGATGAATAAATTCGGCGAGTTTTTGCAGGAACGTGCGTTTGTCAGTACGTTCGGAATGGCGCGCAAGGTGCGGGTCTGACACAGTCAATGGTTGCAGGACATGCGGTTGTGAATACCCCCGTAGGATACTGGATCCCATCTGCGGTTGAACGCAAGATGACAAATCACTGCTCTTCGGGCTCGTGAGGGTGGTGGTGCCGCGCCTGCCTGACGCCTTGCCTGATCTCCTGCAAGACCTGCAAAAGGCCCCGAAATTGCTGGGCTTTGGCCTTCAATTGATAGTCCATTTCAGACATTTGCGCATTGACGATTTGGTTCACACGGCTGTCCAACGTGGCCGCGGGCAAGTGCAAATATGCCTCGCTTTCACTGCCGTCCCGCTCGACTCGGGCACCCGCATGGCGCGCGATATTGAGCATGGCCGAATTTTCACTCAGTGCGTGAATGAACAGCATGTGCACACCCTCGTTGCGGGCATGGACCACGGCATGCTCAAACAACTTGGCACCCAAGCCCTTGCCGCGGCTTGGCAACAACACCGACACACCGAACTCGGCGCAGGTGGACCATTGCGGGTCAATGGAAAAAGCCAAGTGGGCCATGGCGACCAGCTCTAAGCGTCGGTTGAACACGCCGTAAATTTCGTCACGCACAAAATTCAGCCCGTCCACATAACGGCCGATTTGCTCGTCGTTGGCCGGGTAGCCAAATCGCAGGTAGCGGTCCTGCGGGGCGAGTCGAACCAAATGCTGAAGGATTTTCACCCGATGACGTGGCGAGAGTTTGCGGATCGGAATCCACGATGGACGACGGTGCAAAGGCGCGGTCCCCGTCAGACGCCATAAAGCATCACGCCACCAACTGCGTGTGTGCTGGTGTTGAACGGACTGAGGGGTGTGCATAGACTGAATAGGCGTAAGGGTTTTTACTTATTCTCGCACTTTTTTGAAGAAGATGTTGTGCGAAAGCGCAAGGAAAGCCTTGTGTTCGATAGTCGCCTCTGAGACCTTTGCCCCGGAGGCTCGGGGATTAGCCCGATTACCCTCCTGCAGACTCTCGCGCACAATCAAAAACAATTGGAGATTTTCATGGAAAAAATTTGGCTTGAGCACTACCCCGCTGGCGTCGCGCACGACATTCACCCTGAGCAATACACCTCATTGACGCAGTTGATGGAGCAGTCCTTCAAGACCCACAGCGAGAGTCCATTTTCTGTGTGCATGGACCGTTGGATGAGCTACGGTGAATTGGACAGTTTGTCCGCCGCATTGGGCAGCTGGTTCCAAAGCCAAGGCCTCGCGCCGGGCTCCCGCATTGCCATCATGTTGCCCAATTTGCCGCAGTTTGCCGTCACGATGGCGGCGGTCTTGCGTGCGGGCTACACCTGCGTGAACGTCAATCCTCTGTACACCGCGCGCGAGCTGGAGCACCAACTCACGGATTCAGGCGCGACCACGATCGTGATTCTGGAGAATTTTGCGCATACCTTGGCCGAAGTGATCGAGCACACGGCCATCCAAAACGTCGTGATGACCTCGTTGGGGGATTTATTGGGCGCTATCTACGGGCGATGGATGACCTTTGCGGTTCGGCACCTGGCCAAATTGGTACCGGCTTTTGAGATCTCATTGTCCAACGGCCGCAAAGTCACCTCATTCAAAACAGCCCTCGCCTTAGGACAGCGTCGCCCACTCAAATCAACACCACAGAATTTGGATGACATTGCCTTTTTGCAATACACGGGCGGCACGACGGGCCTGTCCAAGGGTGCCGTTTTGACGCATCGCAATGTGGTGGCCGCCATGCTGCAAGCGGAAGCCTGGTTCACACCCGCCATCACCGACATCGGTGATTTACGCAAAGTCAACAGCATTGCAGCCCTGCCGCTGTATCACATCTTTGCTTTGACCTTGTGTTTGCTGGCGATCCGCCAAGGCTCGCACATGACCCTCATTCCC
>CAIWWN010000178.1 GCA_903916355.1 uncultured Burkholderiales bacterium
CCTGCGCCTGATGGCCGCCACCAGTCTGTCTTGCCTGCCCTTGGCTTTACGCGCCGCCGATGGCTCAGGGGGTTGGTTGCCCGCGGCGCAATCCTTGCGCGACGAGTTGTCGCAGGCCTTGCGCAAAAAACAACCCCTGTTGGTGATGGTCAGTTTGGAGGGCTGTATCTACTGCAAAATGGCGCGGCAAAGTCATTTGGTGCCGATGCATCAAGGCGGCGCACCGGTGGTGCAAGTGGATTTTCGAAGTCCTCAAGCCGTGCTGGATTTTGCGGGCAAGTCGACCACGCACGATGAACTGGCTCGGCTGTGGAAAGTCTCAGTGACACCGACCCTGCTTTTCTTCGGGCCTGGCGGGCGCGAAGTGGCTGAGCGCATGGAGGGCGGCTACTTGCCTGATTTTTATGGCAGCTATCTGGACGATCGCTTGGCTAAAGCGCGGACCCAACTGTAAAACGCAACCCCTGCAAAAGGCGCGCAACATGAAAACAAGCCCGGGCTTACTGCTGGTGTGTATTTTGAACTGGCTCTGCATGGCGATGGCGCATGCACAGCCTGCCATTTTCCAGGGTGCCGACATGAAGTTAGGTGCGCAGTTGATCCAGGAACATCAATGTGCGAGTTGTCATGTGAACAAGGTCGGCGGCAATGGCGATGCCATCTACAAACCGCAGGGCCGGATTCAAACACCGGCTTTGCTGCGTGGCATGGTGGAACACTGCAACACCGAGCTCAACCTGAGTTTGTTCCCGGAAGAGGTGACTGCTGTGGCGGCCGTATTGAGCCGAGATCATTACCGGTTCAAATGAAAGTGCTGCTCGACCCTTGGAACGCATCAAAAGGGATTCAAACCTAGGGAATATCCTGAGAGATGGACGGTGCTCGCGGCTCCCTTCGCTCGTTTTTTCAAATACTATATATCCATAGTTTCGAATATACGAACTTATAAGGAGTCTTGTGTGCCGCCCATTTCGATGCACCCCGGCCGCTTGATCAAAGCCCCGGAGAGTTTTCTCACCCCCGCAGGGGTCCATGCCGTCATCCAAGAAGGCAAACAGGGCCGACGCGGTTTTTTGCGTGGTGCTTTTGCTGCGGCTGCGGCCAGTGTGGCTGGACCCCAGGTCATGGCGCAAGGCAATCCGGTGCCCACCGAAGGTGGCGACCCCCACATCATGCAACTGCCCGCGCATGCCACCGGTTTGGGGCAAGGCGTGGCCACGCTGGGTTATGGCCAGCCCTCGCAATTCGAAATCAATTTGCAGCGCCGGCAAAGTCCTGGCTTGACGCAAACCACGCAAGCCTCGGTGTCTTTCGCACCCTTGCAGTCCTTGTTTGGCATCGTCACCCCCAGTGGTTTGCATTTTGAGCGGCACCACCAAGGCTGGTGGGACATCGACCCGTCCAAGCACCGTTTCATGGTCAATGGCATGGTCAAGACGCCCAAGGTGTTCACCATGGACGAAATCATGCGCTTACCTTCGGTGTCGCGTTTTCACTTTATTGAATGTGGTGCCAATACCGCGGTGGAATGGGCTAATGTGGCGGTGCCCACGGTGCAGTACACGCACGGCATGTTGTCGTGCAGTGAGTTCACCGGTGTACCTTTGATCACACTGCTGGAGTTGGCGGGTGCCGATTTAAAGCAAGGCAAGTTCGTCTTGGCCGAGGGGGGCGAGGGCTCGTCCATGTCGCGCACCATCCCCATGAGCCTGATCACCTCGGGTGAAGTCATCGTGGCCTATGGGCAAAACGGAGAAATGCTTCGACCGGAAAACGGCTACCCCTTGCGCTTGGTGGTCCCGGGCATTCAAGGCGTCAGTTGGATCAAGTACTTGCGCCGTGTGGAGGTGGGCGACCAGCCTTACGCCACCAAGGACGAAGCGGTGCATTACATGGATTTGCAGCCCAATGGCCAACATCGCCAGTACACCAACATTCAAGAATGCAAGAGCGTTGTGACCACACCTTCAGGTGGGCAAGTTTTGTTGGATCAGGGTTTTTACAACATCACCGGCCTGGCATGGTCCGGCAAAGGCAAGGTCAAACGCGTGGATGTGTCGGTCGACGGCGGCAGAAATTGGCGCGCTGCGCGACTAGAAACGCCGATGCTCTCCAAAGCCTTGACCCGGTTTAATTTGGACTGGGTCTGGGACGGCAAGCCGGCCATTATTCAAAGCCGTGCGCAGGACGAAACGGGTTTTGTGCAACCCACCTACCAGCAACTGCGCGCCGTGCGGGGTACGCGCTCGATCTATCACAACAACGCCATCCAGTCTTGGTTAGTGCAGGAAAACGGCGAGGTGAAAAATGTCCAGGTTTCTTAAAGTTCTGCTCACCTGTGCAGTGCTGTGCATGGCTTTCGCAGCGAGCGCGCAAAGCAGCAAATACCCTGGCGTGGGCCGCAATGCAACACCCAAAGAAGTGGCCCAATGGGACATTGATGTCCGACCTGACTTCAAAGGCTTACCTGTCGGCTCAGGATCGGTGGCCAAGGGTCAAGACGTGTGGGAAGCTAAATGCGCCCATTGTCACGGCGTGTTTGGTGAATCCAATGAAGTGTTCAGCCCGATCATTGGCGGCACCTCGGCCGAGGACATTCGCGTTGGCCGTGTGGCCAATCTGTCGCGGCCAGACTATCCGGGGCGCACCACCATCATGAAGGTCCCCACGGTCTCCACCTTGTGGGACTACATCAACCGCGCCATGCCTTGGACAGCCCCCAAGTCCTTGAGTGCCGATGAGGTGTATGCCGTCACTGCATTTTTGCTGAACCTCGCCAATGTGTTGCCGGATGACTTTGTGATGTCTGACAAAAATATCCATGAGGTCCAGGCGCGCATGCCCAATCGCAATGGCATGACCACGCAGCATGGTCTGTGGATGGGCAAAGAATTTGCAGGGTCCGCCAAGGCCGATACGGCGAATGTGATTTGCATGAAAAACTGCAAGCCTGAGCCTCAGTTGGCGTCTTTGTTGCCCGCTTTTGCCCGCAATGCGCATGGCAACCTGAAGGAGCAAAACCGTGCTGTAGGCCAGCAACTCGGCGCGGACACCACCCAACCCGAAAAGCCATCGACAGGGCCCAAGGCCGGCGTTTCTGACGCCTCAGCCGTTGTGACGGCTTCGGTCAAGCCTGAAAAAACAGAGTCCCAAATCGCTTTGGCCTTGCTGAGCAAGTACAGTTGCACGGCTTGTCACGCCGTGGATAAAAAAGTGGTCGGCCCCGGATTTAATGAAGTGGCGCAAAGACAAAGCGGCAAAACCGATTATTTGTTGGGCAAAATCAAGACTGGCAGCGTGGGTGTGTACGGCAATATTCCGATGCCGCCCCAAACTTTGCCCGAGGCCGATGCTGTTGATGGAAGTGCCCGCATAAATCCCGTCGGTAATGTTGCCATTGGCATCAATGGTATAGGCCTGCACCAGACTGTTGGTGGAGCCGCCGACATCACTCCAGCC